>NZ_LGDO01000528.1:0-32948 GCF_001279805.1 Streptomyces sp. XY431 | reverse complement strand
CCGCCTGCTCGTCGGCCGGATGTCCCCCACCACCGCCGCCCCCGGACGCTGGCAGTTCCCCGGCGGCTCCGTCGAACCCCCGCCCGACGGCGAGCGCCTGGACCTCGCCGCGCTGCGCCGCAACGCCGTCCGCGAGCTGGCCGAGGAGACCGGAGTCACCGTCGCCGCAACCGAGTTGGAACTCCGGGCCGTCACCCGGGGCCAGTACGGCAGCGTCGGCGTACTGTTCCTCGCCCCGCCCCTCCCCGAAGCGGCCCTGCGCGAGCACTTCACCGCCCTCGCGCCCCCGGAACGGGAACTGGTCGAGCTGGCCTTCGTCCGCTCCCCCGCCGACCTCCCGGGCCTGCCCGGCCCGCACGCCGACTACCTCACCCCGGTCCTCCGCCACCTCACCCGCCGGCGGCCGCCCCGGCCGCCGCTTGACCTGAACCTCGGTTGATGTACGAGGGTCGTGGTCATCGAACAGCGAGACGAGGAGATACCGATGACACAGCCCACGATCCTGGTGACGGGCGCGACCGGACGGGTCGGCGGTTCGGTGGTGGCCCAACTGCACGCGGCGGGCGTACCCGTGCGGGCCCTGGTGCGAGGGGAGGCGGACTTCCCGGAGGGTGTGCGGGCGGTGCGTGGCGATCTCGGTGATCCCGCGTCACTGGGCGCGGCTCTGGAGGGCGTCGACGCGGTGTTCCTGGTGTGGCCGTTCCTGCGCGCCGACGGCGCGGCGGAGGTGATCGACGCAGTCGGGAAGCACGGCCGACGGGTGGTCTACCTGTCGTCCGCCGGGGTCGGGGACGGAAAGGACGCACCGGGTGACCCGATCACCGCGTTCCACACCGAGCTGGAGCGGCTGATCGAGACGTCGGGCCTCGAATGGACGGCGCTGCGGCCCACCGGCTTCGCGAGCAACACGCTGGGCTGGGCGGACGAGCTCCGCGCGACCGGCGCGGTCCGGGCGCCGTTGGCGAAGCTGGCCCGCCCGTTGATCCACGAGGCCGACATCGCCGCGGTCGCCGTTCAGGCACTGACGACGGACACCCTGCTCGGCGCCCGCCCCCTGCTCACCGGTCCCGAACTGGTCACCCAGGAACAGCAGGTGGCGCTGATCGGCGAGGCGGTCGGACGGCCGCTGCGGTTCGAGGAGATCGCACCGGCCGAGGCCGCCGAGCGGATGAGGGCCGCGGGCTACCCGGCGGAGCTGGTGGCGGCCGTGCTCCCGGCCCAGGCGGCCATGCTCGACCGCCCGGAGCCCGTCAACGACGCGGTGGAGGGGATCACGGGGGTCCCGGCCAGGTCCTTCCGGGAGTGGGCGGTGGACCACGCGGCGGACTTCCGCTGAGCGGGACGGCGTTCAGACGGCCGTTCAGGACGCCGTTCAGACGGCCGTTCAGACCGCACCGAAGCGCCGGCGGGCCTCCTCGATCGCGTCCAGGTGGCGGTGGGTCCAGTCGCACATGGCGTCCACCGTGGCGCGCAGGGCCCGGCCCGGCCGGGTGAGGGTGTACTCGACGCGCGGCGGCACCGTCGGGTACACCGTGCGCTCCACCAGGCCGTTGCGCTCCAGCAGGCGCAGGTTCTGCGTCAGCATCTTGTGGCTGATGCCGTCGACCTCCTTGCGCAGCTCGGTGAAGCGCAGGGTGCGGTCCCCCATCGCCTCGACGATGAGCAGCGCCCACTTGTTGGCGATGTCCGAGAAGATCTCCCGCGCCAGGGAGTCCGCCCGCATCGCGTCCGCCCGCTCCTCGGCCGAACCGCTGACCTGCTTGCTCACCTTGAGGTTCCCCAGTCACCGAAAAGTGCGTTCTTACACGTCGGTGAACACTCTCCTACGGTGACCGAGTCACCACAAGAGAGCACGAGGGGCGGAAGCCGCCATGGCCATCACCCTGCTGAACCCGGACGGGCTGCCCACGATCGACGTCTACCACCAGGTGGCGGTCGCCACCGGCTCGCGGACGGTCCACATCGCCGGACAGGTCTCCTGGGACGCCGACGGCGCCACCGTCGGCGCGGGCGACCTGGGCGCCCAGGTCGAGCAGTGCTACCTCAACGTCGCCACCGCCCTGGCCGGGGCGGGCGCGACCTTCGACGACGTCGTGAAGCTGAACGTCCACGTCGTCGACTGGACGCCCGACCTGATGCCGCTGCTCCTGGAGGGCATCGCCCGGGCCACCGCGAGGCTCGGGACCACCGCCACCCCGCCGGCCACCCTGCTCGGTGTGGCCGCGCTGGACGTGCCCGAGCACCTGGTGGAGGTGGAGGCCGTCGCCGTCCTCGACTGAGCCCGGGCCGCCGCCCCGCTGCGCGCAGGAAGTCGGACCCGCCGACTTCCTGCGCGCACTACCCTGCGGGAATGGATCATCAGCAGGACCCGTGGGCGGCACTCCTCCGCCCTCCCGTGCCGTCCGCGCGGCTCGGGCAGGAGTGGCTGGGCGGGATCGGGCTCAACCCGGCCGCGCCGGAAGGCGTGCTGCTCGCCCTCCTGGACGCCGGGCACGCCGACTTCCTGCTCCGCAGCGACCTGCCGCCCGCCGTCCTGGACGCCGCCGTGGCCAGCCCGCACCGGCGGATCTGGGGGCGGGCCGCCGACAGCGGGCGCCTCTCGGCCTCTCAGTGGGAACGGCTGCTCACCGCCCGGGCCGGGCAACCGGAGCACACCCTGCTGACGGAACTGGCGGCGGACGCGGCCGCCCTCCGCGAGCGGGTACCCCGGCGGCGGGGCATCGCACCCGCCCCGGACGGCGACGCCCGGCCGCCCGCGACCCCGGAGCAGATCGCCGAACTGGCCTCCGCTGTCCCGGACATCGACCCCCGGGAGCGGACGGTCGCGCTGTGGTGGGTCGCCGCCCTGTTCGACGACCCGGACGCCATGCGGCAGTTGGCCGCCTCACCCAGGCTCCGGGTCCGCCGCAGCGTCGCCCGGGCGCCCCGACTTCCCGCCGACGTCGCCGAACGCCTCGCCCGTGACGAGGACTTCGCCGTCCGGCTGTTCCTCACCGAGTCCTGCGACGACGCCCCGGCCTGGCTGCTGCTCGACCTCTGGGCGGACGGCTGGGACGGTACCTTCTCCTTCCCCGCCGGCCCGCGCAACCACCCCAACTTCCCCCGCCACGACCTGCTGCGCTTCGCCGACGACCCCCGCCCGCGCGTGCGGCTGCTGGCCCTCGACGACCCGGCAGCCACCACCGCCCTCGCCGAACGCCTCGCCCACGACCCCGCCCCCGAGGTCCGCACCCACGCCCACCGCCACCCGGCCCTGCCCCCGGCCCTGCTGGTCGCCCTGCTCCGGGACCCGGCCACCGCCGCGAATGCCGCCGCCAACCCGGCGGTGCCGGTGGCCGTCATGCACCGCATGATCACGGCGGCGGTACGGGCGGCACCGGCGGCACGGGCGGCCGAGGCGGAGTAGGAAGTCGACCCGGACGACTTCCTACTCCGGGGCTGGCAGGCGGTGCCGGACGTACTCCGGGGCGGCCGGGTCGAGTTCGACGGTGTTCTCGTCCAGGCCGTCGGCGATCCGCACGTGGCCGTCGTCGAACACGAACTCCATGGCCACCATCCCTCTGGCTGTGTCGCAGACGTGCTCCTCGGGCGGAGACCACTCCAGCAGGGCAGCCCCTCGCAGCTCCCGGCCGACGAACGGGGCCAGGCGCTCGTCCTGGTCGGACCACTCGGGTGTGAACCCGGACCACTCCCAGCCCACGATTGCGGTCGTGGTGTCGATGTCGTTCCAGCCGATCGAGAGTTCGGCCGACGATCGCGACGGAGCCGGTCAGGGATGCTCGCACCACGCGGCCATCCCGCAAGGGGTCCGGAGTGGGAAGTCGGACTGGCCGACTTCCCACTCCGACGCGTCCGGGCGGCATCCCACCGACGTCCGACCATGCACGCCGGCCGTATCAGAAGGAAGGCCCTCGGCCATGACCGAACCGTGGCCGGTGGCCTGTTGGTCACTCACCGAACGCCATACTGCACATCGTGGATCGCGACGACCTGATTGCCGCCCTCGAAGAACACGGCACCGATACGGCCGGTCATGCCGCACTGGCCCTGCGTGCCGGGACTTCGTTCCAGGTATGGGCCGGATCGACGGTGCCGGCCGACCGGCTCTTCGCCATCTGGGCATGGCGGGCCGAATGCTTGGCGGAGGACGGCGTCGCCACCCGTTGGGACTTCGACCAGGGACTGCCCGACCTTCGGCTCGCGGGCGACACTCCCGTCACCCTGGGGCGAGTGGGGATGCCCGGGGACTCGCGCCTGGTCTTCCTGAACGCCGACCTGAGTTCGTGCGTTGCCGTGCTGTAGCTCCGCCCGGAGGGGCCGACGCGGCGAAAATGGCGGGCCCCGGGCGGCTCGGCGGAGCAGAATGCGCAGCATGGCGGACATGGCAGCGTTCCAGGACGCGATCACGGCTTGGGCGGCGGGCGGACCCGGTGGGCCTGCGGGGGAACTGGCCGAGCGGGTGGGGGTGCGGACGGCGGTCCTGGTGGAGGGGCCGAGCGACCTCGCCGCCGTCGGGACGCTGGCCGCGCGGCACGGCCGGGACCTGGCCGGGGACGGGGTGTGCGTGGTCTCCATGGGCGGGGCGATGAACATCGCCCGCTACGCCGAACTGCTCGGGCCGCCCGGGCTGGGGCTGCGCCTCACCGGGCTGTGCGACGCGAACGAGCAGGGCTTCTACGAGCGCGGGCTCGACCGGGCGGGAGCGCCGCGCGAGGGGTTCTTCGTCTGTGTGGCGGACCTGGAGGAGGAGTTGATCCGCGCGCTGGGCGTGGCCCGGGTCGTGGAGATCGTCCGGGACGAGGGCGACCTCCCGGCCTGGCAGACCTTCGTCCGCCAGCCCGCCCACCAGGGCCGCCCGGCCGAGGGGCAGCTGCGGCGCTTCCTCGGCACCAAGAAGGGCCGCAAGATCCGCTACGGGCATCTGCTGGTACAGGCCCTGGCCCCCGGGCAGGAGCCGGCCCCGCTGCACGACCTGCTCGCCGCGGTCTGAGTCGACGGGACAGCCGGAACGCGGCCGTCAGTACTCGACGGCGTCCAGGTGGTAGGTGGTGTCGACCCAGAACTCGCCGGCCTTCGCCTTGATGGAGAGCACGTACTGCCCGGGCGCCAGCGGGTCCAGGGCGCACCACTGGCCCCAGGCGACGCGCGGGATGCCCATCGCCAGGAAGCGCCTGGACGCGAACTCCTGCACCCGCAGCGGGACTCCGTTCAGCGTCGCCTCGGCCTTGGAGGTCTCGACCCGCCACGGCGCGGAGGACAGGCCGAGGGCGAGGCGCTGGGTGTTGAAGACCGGGAAGAAGACCGGCTGCCCGGCGCGGATGGGGCAGCGGCGCACCACGCGGCCGCCGTAGGTGCCGGCCAGGAACCAGACGTCCGAGGGCTGCCGCCAGTTGGCGAACTCGCCGGTGGTGTCACCGACGGGGCTGCGCTCGGCCGGGGCCGACAATGCCCACTTCCACCAGCGCGCCGCGAGCTCCGCGCCCCGGCGGGGGTCCACGGTGTCGGCACCGGTCTCGGGGGAGACGGCCTCGCCCACGGTCTGCTCCTTCGGTTCCACGCGCGCACCGCAGATCGGTTCGCCCCGCGACTTTATCCCCTGGGTTTGTCCCCCGGGAGCCGGGCCCTCCCGCGCGGGAGGGCCCGGGGCGGACCGCCGGGCGGTCAGGCGGTCACGCGGTCAGGCGGTCACGCGGCGGACGGTGACCTCGTACTGGTCGACCGCGCCGTCCCAGCGGACGACGACGGTGCCGCCCTGCGACTCGTCGTAGTCGTCGTCCTCGGACTCCTCGAACTCCTCGTCGTCATCGTCATCGTCATCGTCGTCGTCCGCGTCGGCCGGGGCGAACCGGACGAGGGCGAGGTCGTGGGACTCCTCGTCGCAGAAGGCCGCCAGATAGTCCCGCAGGGCCGGGTCGGCCACACCGGCCACCAGCTCGTGGGCCTCCTCCTCCACTTGGTCGGCGCTGTCGCCGAGACCGGCCGGGACCAGTTCCGACGACGTGGCGGCGGTCAGGCCGGCGGCGGCGCAGAGGGCGTCGAGCAGGGTGTCGCCGGAGGCGATCCGGGCCTGCCAGAGTGTCCACAACTCCCGGGGCAGATCGGCCGAGGCGAGGTCGACGCCGTGGCGCCCGGCCGCCCGGCCCAGGTCGGCGCCCAGCAGGGCACCGCGCCACTGGCCGCTCTCGGACTCCGCGACGGCGGCGGCGAGATCGGCGCCGAACGCGGCCAGCGTGTCGGGAAGTTCGCGCGGGTCGACCCAGAACAGCGACCGGCTCGCGTCGAACACCAACTCGGTCCCGGCCGCGTCACCGGGCGGGGTGAGCAGGAGATGGCCGGGCTCGACCGTCTCCTCCCCTGCGAGCGCGGCCCGGCCGACCCACACCGGGTCGTGGTCGAGTTCGGCCTCGTCGAGGAAGTTGCCGCCGTAGTAGGCCCCGTAGCGGGCGTCCCCGTCCTCGTACTCGGCCAGGGGCCGGCCGAGCACCTCCCCGAAGCCCTGGGCCAGAGTGGCCGCCCACTCCGCGGAACGGGTGGGCGGCGGCGTGCTGTTCTCAAGCGTCATGGCGGGAGTACAGCACGGCCAACCGACAACACCGGAAGGCGGGTTGGTTCAGCGGCTGTAGTCCTTGAGCTCCTCGGTGTCCAGCACCGCACCGATGAGCGGCAGCTCGACCCGCTCGCCGTAGTCGTAGCTCCGGATCACTCGGTAGCGGCCCTTGACCGGCTCGCTGTGGACGGTGACGGTGTCGCTGTCCCGGTCGACCAGCAGGTGGAGCGGGATGCCGCTCTCGGCGTACGCGCGGGGCTTCTCGACCCGGTGCCGCTCGTCGGCCCGCCGGTCGAAGGAGGTGATCTCCGCGACCAGCAGCACACCCCGGGAGTCGGCCCGCTCCCCTTGGCCGGCGAAGTACTCGGCGGGCGCGAGGGTGCCGTCCGGGCGGGCGGCACCGGCCGGGTAGGCGGCACCGGCCTGGCGTGACGGGACGAGGCGCAGGCCCTGTCGGCCGAAGAGCCAGAGGTCCGGCCGCTGCTGTGCGCAGGCCCGCTGGAGCCACGCGAGGATCTGGCCCCGGTCGCCGTCGGGCGCGGGCCTGACCCCCAGCTCGCCGCCGACGAGCTCCAGTACGACGTCGTGGCGGGCGGCGGTGTCGGCGATGGCCTCGAAGGCGTCGAGCCGCAGTTCCGGCCGGTCAGCCGGTGGCGCGGACATAGATGTCGGCGGCGCCGGGGAGGCCGGCGGGGTCGGGGGCGACATAGATGCGGCGGGCCCGGTTGCGGGTGGGGTCGGTGCTGGGGGCGGGGTCCTCGGTGTCCTCGGGGGTCGGAGTCGGGGTCGGGGTGGGGCTGGGGTCGGCGGCGGGGTCGGCGGCCGGGGCGATGTGCTCCGTGGGTTCCGGGTCGGTGGCCTCGGTGGCGGGCTGGGTGGTGTCCGCCGGGGCGGCGTCGGGGGCCGGATCCTCGGTCGGCGCCTCGTCGGCCATCTCGGCGGGCGAGGCGGAGGGCGAAGCGGAGGGCGAAGCGGAGGGCGAAGCGGACGGCGACGCCACGGGCAACGCGGAGGGGGAAGCCGACGGCGAAGCCGAAGCCGTCGGCAGCCCGCCCACCTCCGGGGCCGAGGCCGGCTCGTCGCCGCCCAGCGCCTCGGTGAGGTCGGCGGGCAGCGGGGCGGCGGCGCCGGGGGCGGGCAGGTCGTAGGTGCGCAGGAAGTCGCCGACACCGACCTCGCGCCCGCCCGCCAGCCGGTAGTGCAGATAGGCGACGGGCAGGCCGTCCGCCCCCCGCGTGTAGACGGCGCCGACCGGCACGTAGTAGCGGCCCGCGCCCGGGTGCTGGGAGGGATGGAGCCCGGCCAGCAGTTCGGCGCGGTCGCGGTCGGTCTCGATGGCGCCCCGGCCGACGGTGAGCGCGTTGACGCCCCGGACGGCGAGGGCCGCCAGCACCGACACGAAGACCACCAGACCGATCGCGACCGTCCGGCGCAGCACCGGCCGGCCGTGCAGCGCCGGCCAGGAGTCGCTGGTCGCACGCTCGGGCGGCGATCCGCCGTCGGGCCCTCGTTGCCTCACTGTTCCCGCTCCCCCCGGTCCGTCCTCGTGGCGGCCCGGTCGGGGGCGCGGCCACTCGTAGTGCTCGTCCTGGACCCTACGCTCCGAGTTCCGAGTGGGACCAACCACCCCGATCGGCCCTCGTGCGACCCTCCGCTCAGCCCAGGTAGGCGGGGGCCACGGCGGCCTCCAGCAGCCGCCCGGCCGCGCCGCCGCCGTCGGCGGGGACGGTCCACAGGTCGGCGCCGAAGTCGCCGGGCATGGCGTAGAGCAGGGTGCGGTCGTCGGCCCAGACGGCCTGGTCGTCGATGCTGCGCTGCTCGGCGGTGGCGGTCTCGGTCATGGTGGCGAGGTCGAGGACGTACAGCCGCCAGGGGGCGTCCGCGGAGGCGCCGGGGACGCGCTTCTTGTAGGCGATCCGGGTGCCGTCCGGGGAGAGGGACGGGCACTCGACGTTCTGGTGCAGGGTGGTGAGGGTGCGGGCGGCGAGGTCGCCGCGGACCAGGTAGGTCTGGCCGCCGGTGGCGACGGTGGCGTAGAAGGTGCTGTCGTCGGCGAAGGTCACGCCCCAGACGTTGACGTCCGGGGCCCGGTACGGCCTGCCGTCCTTGATCACGTCGAACTCCTCCAGGTTCTCCCGGAGGTTCCAGTCGCGGACGTCGACGATCGAGGTGCGGGTGGAGAAGTCGGTGCCCGCGTAGGAGTCGCCGCTGACGAAGACGGTCCAGGCGGCGAGGTGGCCGGAGGGCGAGACCCGGGAGCGGGTGGGGACGCCGGCGGCCGGGAAGGAGCGCAGTTCGCGCAGGTGGTCGTCGAGGACGACGGCCCGGTAGGTGTCCTGGAGGGCGCCCCGGTCGGCCCGCAGGCAGATGCCGGTGCCGGCGGCGGCGTAGAAGCGCAGGCACTGGACGCCGGAGGAGGTGCGCGGGCCGTCGGGGTGCCCGGCGGGGACGGTGACGACCTCGTCGCGGTGCGGGCCCCAGGCCATGTTGCGGAAGACCAGCTGGCGGGCGGCCGGGTCCTTGAGGGTGACCTCGCCCCGGGTGACGACCGGGCCGCCGGCCTGGGTGCGGTCGCGTTCGGCGGAGCGGTCCGAGGCCCACAGGACGGCGCCGGTGCCGACCGCGCCGAGCAGGACGACGGCGACCAGCAGGATCAGCACCCGGGTGCGGTTCGGGAGGGTGGTGGCGGTGGTCACGAGGGCACCTCGGAGTCGTCGGTCGTGGGGGCGGCGGGCCCGCCGGGAGCAGCGGCAGCGGCAGCAGCAGCGGGCTCGCGCAGGACGAACGCCGCCCCGGTGACGCAGCCGGCCAGCGCCAGCGCCGACCAGGTCAGCGCGGTGGTGCCGCCGACCGCGCTCCACAGCGCGCCGAACACCAGCGAGCAGGCGAACCGGGCCAGCGCCTGCCCGGTGCCGACCAGGGCGAGGCCGGCGCCGCGCCGCTCGGCGGGGACGGTGTCGGCCGCGGCGGCGGCGAGCACGCCGTCCGTGGCGGCGTAGAAGGAGCCGTGCAGCAGCAGGACGCAGACCACGACGGCCGGGCCGTCCAGCGGCGACAGCAGCAGGCCGTAGGCGAGCAGCAGGACGCCGTGCCCGGCCAGGAACAGCCGGCGGCGGCCGATCCGGTCGGCGAGCGCGCCGAGCGGCACGGCGAGCAGCAGGAAGGCGCCCGCGGTGCCGAGCGGCAGCAGCGGGAAGTACTCGACGGAGAGGCCGAGCCGGCGCTGCACCAGCAGGTAGAGGAAGGAGTCGCTGACGGTGGTGAGGCCGAGCAGCACCGCGCACACGGTGAGCCGCCGCAGGCCGGGGATGCGCAGCAGCGCGAGCCCGTCCCGCAGCCGGGGGCGGGCGTCGGACGGCGGTTCGGCGCCCTCGGACGTCCCGGCGGCGTCGAGCCGGTTCGGCACGAACAGCAGCAGGACGAGGACGCCGAGCACCGCGACGCACCCGCTGACCGCGAACACCGCGTGGTAGCCCTGCTGCTGGCCGCCGTCGGCGAGCAGCGGGCCGCCGGCCAGCCGCAGCACGAGGAAGGCGGTGAGCGGGCCGAGCAGCGCGCCCGCCGTGTCCATCGCCCGGTGGACGCCGAACGCCCGGCCGCGGTGGGCCGGTTCGGTGGCGAGCGAGATCATCGCGTCCCGCGGGGCGGTGCGCAGGCCCTTGCCGGTGCGGTCGGCGGCGACCACGGCGCCGATCAGCGGCACGGTGTGGACGAGCAGCAGCAGCGGCTTGCAGAGCGCGGACAGTCCGTAGCCGACGGCGGCGACGGCCTTGTGCCGGGACGCCCCGTCGCGGCCCCGGCGGTCGGCGAGGTGGCCGCCGAGCAGGCGGACGACGGCGCTGAAGCCGTTCTGGATGCCGTCGAGCAGGCCGAAGCCGAGCGGGGACAGGCCGAGGCCGGTGAGCAGGTAGAGCGGCAGGACGGCGCTGACCATCTCGGAGGAGATGTCGGTGACCAGGCTGACCACGCCCAGGGCCACCACGGTGCCGGGGACGGCCGCCCGGACGGCGGTGCGGCGTCCGTCGGCGGTACGGCGCCCGTCGCCGGTGCCGGGCCCGTCGCCGGTGCCGTCGGCGGCCTCCCGCCGCCCCGGCCGGGTCTCGGCCGGGGCGACGGGGGCCTTGGAGCTGCGGGAGTCCGCGACGTACACGGGCGTCAGTTCCAGATGCCGGTGATGGTGGCGGCGGTGGCGGCGTTGCCCGCGTGGCTGGTCAGGCCGGCGAGGTCCTCCAGGGTGCGCAGCACGTTGTAGTGGTTGTAGGTGGTGGCGGTGGTGGAGCCCGGGGTGACGTGGGCGCCGTAGAAGACGGTGGGGATGCGGTTGCCGGCGAGGCGGTTGTCCTCGTCGAAGGTGACGACGAGGATGCTGTTGTTGGCCTTGGCCCAGGTGGCGTAGGCGCCGAGCTTGTTCTTGATCCAGGTGTCACCGGTGCCGACCGAGCAGTCGTGCATGTCGTTGCACAGGTCCGGGACGACGAAGGAGACCTTCGGCAGGGTCGCGAAGTTCGTCGGGAACTGCGTCATGGTGTACGCGGTGTTGGTCGGCACGTTGGAGAAGCCGAACCACGGGTTGTGCTTCTGCGCGTACTTGCCGCTGGAACAGACGGTCGAACCCTGGCTCGGCAGGCCCTCGTTGTAGCTGCCCCAGGTCTGGCCGGCGGCGATCAGCTCGGAGGCGAGGTTCGGCTTGTTGATCGAGCCGACGGAGACGCAGCTGTCGTCGGTGCGGCCCTGGTTGGAGCCGGAGAACAGCTGGTAGTAGTTGGGCTCGCTGGGGTGGGTGAGCCCGAAGGACTGGGTGAGGGTGGCGCCGCCGGCCTTGAGGGTGTTGTTGATGTACGGCGCGCTGGAGCTGCCGATGACCTGGGTGTAGGCGTGGTTCTCCAGGACGACGACGACCACGTGGTCGGGCGTCGGCAGGGCGGCGGCCTGCGCGGTGGAGCCGGTGGCGGCCCAGAGGCCGAGCGAGCCGGCGACGAGGCCGAGCCCGGCGGCCGAGGCGGTGAGCTTGCGGCGGCGGGGGCGGCTCGGGGCGGCACCCCCGGCGCTCGTGGTGGTGGCGCTCATGTCAACAGTGTCCGGAGTTTCGGGCATGGTGTCCTCCGTGCGTCGGGATCGGCGGCGGGCAGGGCAGGCTTTCCCGGCCGCCGGGTACTGCCGGGTGGGAGAGGACCGCCGGTCGGGGCACCGGCGGTTTCGGAGCGCCGCAAACAGTAGGAGCGGTGCGGTGGCGCGGGCCTCGGCGGAGAGGTGAAGAACTGGCGAACAGGGATCGGTGGCCGAGCTTCGCCGCCGGACGGCGGCCGGGGAACGTCACAATCGGCTCGATTGACCCGTCCGTCGCGGGCGTGGTGGGATTTCCGGCGGCCCCCGACGCCCGGTATCGCCCTGACCTGCGGTGTTCCGCCCGAGCGGCGACCGGCGGATTTCGGCCGCCCCGGTGGCGTTCGGTGGCCGCAGGGCCGGGCCGGCCGGCGTCCGGACCTCGGGCAGGTGTCGGGCGGGTGACGTGGAGGAGCGGGACGTGAGCGGACGGTGAGTGCGGCGTGAGGAATCCGGACCGGGACGGGCCCGGCCGACCCGACGCTCGCCCCGAGGACCGGGGCGACGGCGGGCCGCGGGGCGCTGGGAGCACTCGGGGGGCGCGGACTCCGCGGGATGCGCGGGGCGCTCGTGACGTGCACGGCGCAGTGCGCCCGCCGGACGGCGACGGGTTCGTTCACGACGGCGGCCTCGTCGTCGGCGTGGGCGTGCGCGCGACCGCCACGGAGACGGAACTGCTGGAGCTGATCCGGCGGACCCTCGCCGGAGCCGGACTGCCCGCCGACGCCGTCCGCGCGCTCGCGACCCTCACCGGCAAGGGCGGCCACCCCGCCGTCCGGGCGGCCGCGGCGGCACTCGGCGCCCCCGTGATCGAGTACCCGGCCGGGGCGCTGGCCGCCGTCCGGGTGCCGAACCCGTCCGGCACCGTCGGCGAGGCGGTCGGGACGGTCAGCGTGGCCGAGGCGGCGGCGCTGGCGGCGACGGGCGGCGGCGAACTCCTCGCCCCCAAACGGAAGACCGCGTCCGCGACGGCCGCCGTCGCCCGCACCCCCCACCACCGGAACGCAGGAGAGCACCCGTGACCCCCCACTCCCCCGCCGGACCCGAGGCGCACGAGCCGGACCTGCGCCACCACGGGGACGCCGAGGTCCGCGCCGACGGCGCCGACCTGGTCGACCTCGCCGTCAACGTCCGCACCGGCACACCCCCGGCCTGGCTGCGCGCCCGCCTCGCCGCCACCCTCGCCGACCTCGCCGCGTACCCCGACGGCACCGCCGCCCGCGCCGCCGTCGCCGCCCGGCACGGCCGCCCGGTGGACGAGGTGCTGCTCACCTCCGGCGCCGCCGAGGCGTTCGTCCTGCTCGCACGCGTCCTGACGCCCAGTCACATCACGGTGGTGCACCCCCAGTTCACCGAACCCGAGGCCGCCCTGCGGGACGCCGGGCACCCGGTGCACCGCGCCCTGCTCTCCCCCGCCGAGGGCTTCCGGCTGACCGCCGACGCCGTCCCGGAGGAGTCCGACCTGGTCGTGCTCGGCAACCCCACCAACCCCACCTCCGTCCTCCACCCGGCCGCCGCCGTCGCCGCCCTGGCCCGGCCCGGCCGCACCCTGGTGATCGACGAGGCGTTCATGGACACCGTGCCCGGGGAGAGCGAATCCCTGGCCGCGGCACGGGAGTTGCCGGGCCGGGTGGTGGTGCTGCGCAGCCTCACCAAGACCTGGGGGCTGGCCGGGCTGCGGATCGGCTACGTGCTCGGCCCGGCCCCGCTGATCGCCGGACTCGCCGCCGCCCAGCCGCTCTGGCCGGTCTCCACCCCGGCCCTGGTCGCCGCCGCGGCCTGCTCGGCCCCGGCCGCGCTCGACGAGGCCGAGCAGGCCGCCCACGAGCTCGGACTCCGGCGCGACCACCTGCTGAAGGGCCTGGCCGCCCTCCCCGAGGTCCGGGTGCACGGCGAACCGGCGGCGTCCTTCGTCCTGGTCGAGCTGCCCGGCGCGGACACCGTGCGCGACCGGCTGCGCGAACGCGGCTTCGCCGTCCGCCGGGGCGACACCTTCCCCGGCCTCGGGCCGGACTGGCTCCGCATCGCCGTCCGGGACGAGGGCACCACGGACGCGTTCCTCGCCGCGCTCGCCGAGGCCCTGGGTTAGGGAGTCAGGGAACGGCGGGCCGGCCGAGGGCGGCGGACGTCCCGAACGGCAGCGGGCCCGGACCGGGGATGGTGAGCGTCGGCGTGCCCGAGGGCGTCGTCACCGTCACCGTGACCGGCGCCGAGCGCCCGCCCGACCCGCCGTCCCCCGAGGTCAGGAGCACCACCGCCAGGGTCGCCCCGGCCGTCCCGACCACGGCCCAGCGCGCCCACCGCGCCGCCCGTCCGCCCGCGCTCCCGTCCACACCCTTGCCGTCCACGCCCTTGCCGTCCACGCCCTTGCCCGCCGTGCCCTTGCCCGCCGTGTCCTCGAACTGCCGGTGCCCGCCGCCCATCCCGGTCGCCTCCCCGGACTCGGTTCTGGTACCCATGGGACCTCCTGGAGCGGCAACCGGTTCCGTTTCCGCGGGAAAACCCCTCAGGACACCGGCCCGACCCGGTCCCCGACCCGCACCCGCCCGGGCCTCAGCACCCGGGCGTACACACCCAGACAGGGCAGCGCCGACATGCCCGGCAGCGGCACCACCCGGTTGCGCTCCGCGAGCACCCGCAGCGCCGCCGCCGAGCGCGGCAGCCCCGGCCCGTGCGCGAGGGTGGGGACGGCGCAGCGCGGAGTCGCGGCCAGGACGTGCAGGCGCAGCTCAGGGCCGACCGCCAACTCCCCCTCCACCCAGCCGTTCTCGACGAAACCGGCGACACCGCCGGGAGTCCGCAGCACCAGGTTGGGGCGGTACCGCCCGGCCGCCGCCTCGGGCGCGTCGGCGGCGGCGAGGGCGGCCGTGGTGAGCAGGTGGAGCGGCGCGAAGTCGAAGAAGGTGCCGGACGGCGCGCCGCGCCCCAACTCGCTGACGGTGAAGCCGACCTCGGCGCGCACGCCGCGCGCCAGCACCTCCTCCGGGACGGACCGTTCGACGCTCGCGCCCGGCGGCGGCACGTCCACCAGCCGGACCTTGCGGCCCAGCCGCTCCGAGAGCCCGCCCTCGTCGACGAGCTCGCCGTCCGGACCGAGCACGGCCACCCGGCCACCCGGCCCGGTGACCGCCGTGAACCCGAGGACGCCCGCCCACAGCCGCGGGTGCTTGGCGCTCACCACCCGTCCGGTGTCGGCGTCCAGCAGCGCCCACGCGCGGTCGCCGGCGATGCCGCGCTCCGACACCTCCGCCTCGCGGAGGTCCTCACCGAGCATCGACTTCACCGGGTACCGGCACAGCCGCTCCACCCTGGCGACCAGCACCGCGCTCAGCCTCCCAACTCGGTCCGCGCCCACTCCCGCAGGGTGTCGAAGTCCTCGGCCCGCAGGCCGACCCCGGGGTGGATCCGGAACGTCGCCGCCGGGCCCGGGTGGTTGGCGGCTATCCACTCGGTGTCCTGCGGGCCCAGCTCGTCGTCCACCCAGACGAAGGGGCGCCCGGCCGCCCAGTCGACCAGGACCCTGGTCTTCCAGTGCAGGCCGTCCGGGTCCTCGTGGAACATCTCCGGCCAGGCGATGAACGGGAGTTCGGGCAGCCCGACGAGCGGGGCGATCCAGGTGTTGGCCTCGCCCTTCCAGGCTGTTGCCCAGACCAACTCGAAGGGCAGGTCGAGGAGTCGGGGGCCGTGGTCGGGGTTGATCCAGAGCCGGATCGGATCGACCTCCCCGGTCGGCCGTCCGGGGAAGCGCGCCAGCAGGAACTCCGGGCGGACGTGGTGGGTGCCGTATCCGGCGGGCTGTTCCGGCGGTTGGGCGGCGAACGGGTTCAGCGGGCCGTCGACGTCGAGGAGGAGCAGCGGGAGGGTGGTCATGACGCGAATGGTCCCGCGCGGCGCGCTTCTTGACCATCTTTTCTGCGGCGGGAGGGAGGGTGCGGGGCGGTCCGGAACAGAATCGGGATATTTCCCGCACCGGACCGTGAACGACCCCGGCGTACGGTCGTCCTGCGCCGGTGAGCGACACCGGCAGTCACAACCCTGGGGGATCCGCCATGCGCCCGCGCCGTCTCGTTCTCACCGCCGTCGCCGTCGCGGCCCTCGCCGTCACCGCCACCGCTTGCGGGCCGGAGAACAGCGACCCCGCCCCCGCCGCGTCCGGCCCGGCCACGACGGCCGCCGCCCCCGCGGCCCCGGCTTCCACTCCGGCGGCCTCCGCTCCGGCCCCGGCCTCCGCGCCCGCCGGCGCGCCCTCGACCGCGCCCACCACCGGGAAGCCCTCCGCTTCCGCCCCCGCCCAGGCCGCCGGCACCTGCGGCGCCAAGGACCTCGTCCTCACCGCCAAGGCCGAGTCCCAGGCGGGCGGCTACATCCTGATCACCGCCAAGGCCAAGCCCGGCGTCACCTGCACCCTGCCCGCCCGCCGCCCCGTGATCGCCTTCGGCTCGGGCGGCATCGAGGCGGCCAAGGCCGAGCAGACCGCCGCCCAGCCGATCAAGCTCAGCGGGTCGGACGTCGCCTACGCGGGCGTCATGACCAAGACCACCAAGGACAACCAGGCGATCCAGTTCACCGACGTCATCGTCGGCGTCAACGACCCGGACCCCGACCCGGTCAGCCTGCCGATCGGCCCGACCAACGTGGACAAGCCGATCGTCACCAACTGGCACAGCCGGCCCACGGAGGCCGTCCCCGTCCACTGACCGGCCCGGCCCGCGAGCACCGGCCCGCGACCACCGGGCCGCGAGCACCGGCCCGTGATCACCGGGCCGCCGCCGGACCGGTAATCGCTGGTCCGGCGGCGGCTCCTCTGCTTGGATCCGGCCATGACCACGGAACTGCCGGACGGCTACGAGATCTCCACCGACCCCGCGCGCCTCGACGCCGCGCTGATCCACCGGTGGCTGTCCGAGGACGCCTACTGGGCACTCGGCCGCAGCCGCGAGAAGCAGGACCTCGCCATCGCCGGCTCGCTCAACTTCGGTGTCTACGAGAGCGCTTCCGGCACCCAGATCGGCTACGCCCGGGTGGTCACCGACCACGCCACCTTCGCCTGGCTCTGCGACGTCTACATCGCCCCGGCCGCCCGCGGCCGGGGCCTCGGCACCGCCCTCGCCACCGCCGTCCGCGACCACCTCGCCCCCTACGGCCTGCGCCGCCTGCTGCTCGCCACCGCCGACGCCCACACCGTCTACGCCAAGGTCGGCTTCGAACCCATGGCGAAGCCGGAGAAGTGGATGGTCCTCGGCCAGCAGTGAGGCCGTGCGGCGAAGCCATGCGGTGGACACCGCGCCGGGTGGACGGATGCCGGAAACGCCCGCAGGGCCTCCCCGTGCGACGGGGGGCCCTGCGGGCGTACGCGGTGCGTGGTGCTACCGGCGGATCGCCGTGGATCAGACCTGGCCGGCCTTCTCCAGGGCGGCGCAGCAGGTGTTGATCAGCAGGCGGGTGACAACGTAGGGGTCGACGTTGGCGTTCGGACGACGGTCCTCGATGTAACCCTTCTGCTCGACCTCGACCTGCCACGGGATGCGGACCGAGGCGCCGCGGTCCGAGACACCGTAGGAGTAGACGTTCCACGGGGCGGTCTCGTGCTTGCCGGTCAGGCGGGACTCGATGTCGGCGCCGTACTGGGTGACGTGCTCCAGGACCAGCTCCTGGGAGGCGCCGAGCGACTCGCAGGCGGTGATGATCGCGTCGTAGCCCTCGCGCATCGCCTTGGTGGAGAAGTTGGTGTGCGCGCCCGCACCGTTCCAGTCGCCGCGGGCCGGCTTCGCGTCGAGGGTGGCGTCGATGCCGAACTCCTCGGCGGTGCGGTAGAGCAGGTAGCGGGCGATCCACATGTCGTCGGAGACGGTCAGGGCGTCGACCGGGCCGATCTGGAACTCCCACTGGCCGGGCATGACCTCGGCGTTGATGCCGCAGATGGCGAGGCCGGCGTCGATGCAGCGGTCCAGGTGCAGCTCGACGATCTCGCGGCCGAAGACCTCCTCGGCGCCGACACCGCAGTAGTAGCCGCCCTGCGGGGCCGGGAAGCCGCCCTCGGGGAAGCCGAGCGGGCGGGAGCCCTTGAAGAAGGTGTACTCCTGCTCGATGCCGAAGATCGACTCCTGGTCCGCGAACTGCTCCGCGACACCGCGCAGCAGGGCGCGGGTGTTGGACTCGTGCGGGGTGCCGTCGGTCTCGTTGACCTCGCAGAGGACGAGGATGTTGTCGCCGCCGCGGATCGGGTCCTTGGTGACCCGGACCGGCTCGAGCACGCGGTCCGAGGCGTGACCCTCGGCCTGGTTGGTCGAGGAACCGTCGAAGCCCCAGGTGGGGATCTTGTCCGCGTTCGGCAGGACACGAGTCTTGGAGCGGAGCTTGGCGGTCGGCTTGGTGCCGTCGATCCAGATGTACTCGGCCTTGATTGCCACGGCGGTGTACCTCGCAAACTGGGTGGTGGGTGCCCGCGTAGCGTTGCAAGGCGCCGTTTCCCGGTTGTTCCTCTCATGTAACGCGCATGTGAACCAACCGTCCGCATTGGCACGGTCACGGTGCGGGAGTGCCGCGGGTGGCACTCCCGCACGGACGGCGGACCAGGGGTCAGTGGCGGCGGGCGTGGGCCGCGACCGCGGTGCGGCGGCGGCGGGTGCCCCAGAGGGCGAAGGCGCCGCCGGCCACCAGGGCCGCGGCGCCGGCGGCGAGCGGGGCGGTGGCGTCGTTGCCGCCGGTGGACGCCAGGTGGTCGGGCGCGGCGGAGGACGTGCCGGTGCCGGTCCGACGGGCGGAGGGGGTCGCGGTGACCGCCTGCGGGGCGGCGGCACGGGCGGTGCCGGGGGCCGCGGACGGGGCGCCGGACGGGGTGGCGTCCACGACGGGCTGGGCGGCAGGGGTGACGACCGGCGCGGCCTCCGACGGCGTCGGCGCCGGGGTGGGCGTGGTGGTGGGCGTGGCCGGGACGGGCTTCTCGCAGCTCACCGAGGCGATCCTGATGGTGCCGGTCACCTTGGCGACATTGAGGTTGAGCGGGTCCACCGCCACCTGGACCTCCAGTGCCGAGGCGGCGGCGGTGGTCGAGGTGGTGGTCTTCTTGGAGAACTCCACCGACACACTGCCGACCAGCGGCAAGTCCACCTTGGTCGGCCCGTAGAGGCTGACGGTGACGGACTTGCCGAGCACGGTGAACTTGGCGGGGGCCACCACGTCGGCGGTCGGCTGCCCGTCGACCGGACAGGTGGCGGTGGCGGTGAGCGCCTCCAGGCCCAGCAGGGTGGTCCCGGGCAGGCCGGGGGCGTGCACATCGGCGTCGGCCAGGGTGACGGAGGCGGTGGCGCCCTTGGCGTCCGTCCTGGTCACCGACTTGCCGACGTCGGCCTTGACCAGGGTGACCGGTCCCGCCTGGTCGACGCCGTCGACCTTGGCGGTGAGGACGGTGCCGTCGCGCTGCGCCGGGGACTCCACCTTGTTGAGCGAGACGTTCACCGGGACGTCCACGGCCTTGTTCAACAGGCTGACGTCCAGGTCCAGTTCGGCGGTGACGGCGCGCGCCTTGCCGGGCGATCCGGGGGTGGCGGTCCCGGCGCCCGGCGCGGCCGGGGCCGCCGTGGCGGTCGGAACGGTGAGCAGTGTGCAGACCGCGACGGCGGCGCTTGCGGAAACGATTCGGCGCGACGAACGGGAGGAACGGGAGGAACGGGAGGAACGGGAGGAACGGGAGGAACGGGAAGAGCGAGAAGACATGGCGGTACCCCACGACCAACGGCAGGAATTGGATGAGCCGCCAGTCTTCTCAAACGATCCGTCATATGAGTCATACAGAGAGTCATTTCACCCGTTGGGGTGATGTTGACGCTCGGGGATGACGCGGGTCTGCTAGAGGGACGCCCGGGACTACGGCAGCCGCCAGTCGACGGGCTGGGCGCCCTGCTGGACCAGCAGCTCGTTGGCCCGGCTGAACGGACGGGAGCCGAAGAAACCGCCGCTCGCCGAGTACGGGCTCGGGTGCGCGGACTCGATCGCCGGGATCTCGCCCAGCAGCGGCCGCAGATTGCGCGCGTCCCGGCCCCAGAGGATCGCCACCAGCGGGCCGCCGCGCGCCGTCAGGGCGCGGATCGCCTGCTCGGTGACCTCCTCCCAGCCCTTGCCCCGGTGCGCGGCGGGCTTGCGCGGGGCGGTGGTCAGGGCGCGGTTCAGCAGCAGCACGCCCTGCCGCGTCCACGGGGTGAGGTCACCGTTGGACGGCTGCGGCAGGCCGAGGTCGCTGCCGTACTCCTGGAAGATGTTGATCAGACTGGCCGGGATCGGACGGACGTCCTCCCCCACCGAGAAGCTGAGGCCGACGGCGTGACCGGGCGTCGGATAGGGGTCCTGGCCGACGATCAGCACCCGGACGTCGGCGAAGGGCTGCTGGAAGGCGCGCAGCACATTCGGTCCGGAGGGCAGATAGGTGCGGCCTGCGGCCAGCTCGGCGCGGAGGAAGTCGCCCATCGCGGCGACCCGCCCGGCCACCGGCTCCAGCGCGGTGGCCCACCCGGGCTCGACGATCTCATTCAGTGGACGCGGTGCCATGGGCGTAACCCTATCGGCCTACCCGGACAGCCCTGGCACCACGACCGCCGCCCCGGGCGCCGGCGTCAGAGGCAGCACCCCCGCTCAGGCCACCGGGCGGCCGCGCAGCACCACCAGCCGCGGATCGGCCAGCACCCGGACATCGGCGCGCGGGTCCTCCCCGTACACCACGAAGTCCGCCGGGGCGCCCTCCTCCAGACCGGGCCGCCCCAGCCAGGCCCGCGCGCCCCAGCTCGCCGCCGAGAGCGCCTCGGCCGGGTCGAGCCCGGCCTTCACCAGCTCGGCGACCTCCGCCGCGACCAGGCCGTGGGCCAGCGAGCCGCCCGCGTCCGTGCCCACGTAGATCGGAATGCCCGCGTCGTGCGCGGCGCCCACCGTGTCGTAGCGGCGCTCGTGCAGCCGGCGCATATGGGCCGCCCAGGCCGGGAACTTGGCCTCCCCGCCGGCCGCCAGCTGCGGGAAGGTGGCGATGTTGACGAGCGTCGGGACGATCGCGACCCCGCGCTCGGCGAACACCGGGATCAGCTCCTCGGTCAGCCCGGTGGCGTGCTCGACGCAGTCGATCCCGGCCGCCAGCAGGTCCGGCAGCGACTCGGCGGCGAAGCAGTGCGCGGTGACCCGCGCGCCCTCCTCGTGCGCCGCCGCGATCGCCTCGGCGAGCGCGTCGCCGGGCCAGCAGGCGGTGAGGTCGCCGTGCTCCCGGTCGATCCAGTCGCCGACCAGCTTGACCCAGCCGTCGCCGCGCCGGGCCTCCGCCCGGACGTAGGCGGCGAGGTCGCCGGGCTCGATCTCGTGCGCGTAGTTGCGGATGTAGCGGCGGGTGCGGGCGATGTGCCGGCCGGCCCGGATGATCCGCGGCAGGTCCTCCCGCTCGTCGATCCAGCGGGTGTCCGCGGCCGAGCCGGCGTCGCGGATCAGCAGGGTTCCGGTGTCGCGGTCGGTGATCGCCTGCTTCTCGCTGGTGGCGGCGTCGACCGCGCCGTGCGCGTCCAGGCCGACGTGGCAGTGCGCGTCCACCAGGCCGGGCAGCACCCAGCCCTCGACCGTCCGGACGTCCCCGGACCCGGAACCGGAACCGGAACCGAACCCCGACCCGCCCCCGGACCCGGCGCCGAGCCCGACGGCGGTCGGCCGGGAGAAGGTCACCCGGCCGTCGACCACCCAGAGTTCGTCCCGGACGTCCTCCGGCCCCACCAGCACCCGACCACGGACGTGCAGCACCGCACCATCGCTCATGGCGGCACTCTACCGACGGCGCCGTTCCCGGTGAGCGGCGAATGTGAGGCAGACTCGTTCGGACCGGCACCGCCCCTCCCCGCGAAAGGCCCCGAGACCGTGAGCCCCTTCCTCGACCTGCCCCCGCTCACCGCCGCCGAGTTCGCGGCGATCGAGGACAAGGTCGCCGCGCTGCTGCACACCACCGCCGACGTCGTCGTCACCCAGGGCGAGGCGCTGCTGCCGCTGGAGGCCGCGATCCGCGGCGCCGCGCACCCGGGTTCGACCGCGCTCAACATCGTCACCGGCCCCTACGGCCAGACCTTCGGCAACTGGCTGCGCGACTGCGGCGCCAAGGTGGTCGACCTGGCCGTGCCGTTCGAGACCGCGGTGAGCGCCGAGCAGGTCGCCGAGGCCCTGGCGGCCGAGCCGGCCGTCGACTTCGTCTCGCTGGTGCACGCCGAGGCCGCCACCGGCAACACCAACCCGGTCGCGGAGATCGCCGCCGTGGTGCGCGAGCACGGCGCGCTGCTGATGGTGGACGCGGTCGCCTCGGTGGCCGCCGAGCCGCTGCTGACCGACGCCTGGGGCGTGGACCTGTGCGTGATCGGCGGGCAGAAGGCCATGGGCGGCCCGGCCGGCGTCTCGGCGGTCTCGGTCTCCGCGCGGGCCTGGGAGCGGATCGCCGCCAACCCGGCCGCCCCGCGCCGCTCCTACCTCTCGCTGCTGGACTGGAAGGAGCGCTGGACGGACGCCGGGCGCACCGCCCTGCCGCACGCGCCCGCGCAGTTGGAGATGCTGGCGCTCGGCGCCTGCCTGGACCGGATCGCGGCGGACGGCCTGGACACCGTGATCGCCCGCCACCGCGCGGCCGCCGCCGCCGTCCGCACGGGCGTCCGGGCGCTCGGCACGCTCGCCCCCTTCGTCCCGGCCGACGCGCACGCCGCGCCGGTCGCCACCACCCTGCGCACCCCCGACGGCCTGGACGCCGCCGGCCTCGCCCGCGAACTGTTGCGGCTGGACCCGTCGCTCCCGGTCCAGGCCGGCGGCGGGGCGCTGGCCGCCACGATGCTGCGGGTGAACCACTACGGCACCGCCGCCGACCTCGGCACCGTCCGCGCCACCCTCACCGCCATCGCCACCGCGACCAGTGCGGACGCCGCCCCCGCCCTCACCGCGGCGGACGCCGCCTGGAGCGAGGCGCTCACCGCGGCGCACTGACCCGCAAAGCCACCCGGCCGCCGTCCCGGCCCGCCCCGGCCCACCTCGGCCCGCTACGCTCGCGCTCCGATCTTGATCACAGGGGGAGCGCGAATGTCGACGGTATGGACCAGAACGACCGGGTGGCTGACGCTGATCGGCGCCGTCGTCACCGAAGTGTGGGCGCTGCTGCCCGCGTTGAGCCCGGAAGCGGTGGCGCTGTCGACCCCGGCCCGGCTGCTGCCGCTGCTGGTGACCACGGTCTGCGCCCTCGGCTGGCTGGCCGCCTCGGCGGCGGCGCGCCGACGGGAGCGGGCCCGGCGCTCGGAGTTCCGACCCGGCCTCGACAAGCGCCCACCGCGCACGCCCGGCCGGCCTGTCACGGTCCTGCTGGGCGTCGCGCTGGCCCTGGGGCCGACCGCCGCCCTGGCCCAGGCGGTCGGCCCGGACGGCGCCGAGGGCCGCTGGACCCAGCGGGTCCTGCGCGCGGGCGGCGGCACGTACACGGTGGAGATAGCCGAGGTACTCGGCACGCCCCGGCGCACCGGCGTCAGCGTCAACGACCACCAGGTCTGGAGCGCGCCGATGGTGCTGACCGTGCCGTGGTCCGACGGCGAGCCCCGGCGGCTGACCCTGGACCGGGTGGAGACGCTCGACGAGCCGGAGCCGGGGGACTCGGTCTCGCTGATGTTCGCCGCGAACGACCTCGAACTCGGTGCCCGCTCCCACCAGTACGGCGCGATGAGCGGGATCGCCGGGCTCTGGATCCTGATCCTCGGCCTGCTCGGCTCGATCCTCACCGCCGGCATGCTGACCTCCGCGTACGAGACGGTCGGCCGGCTGCGCGCGTTCGCCCCCGGAACACACCTGCCGGCCGCGGCGCTGCTGGCCCTGGGTGCCGGCCTCGACCTGCTGGTGGTGTTCGCCTGGCCGCCGACCGGCGTGGGCTGGCTGCTGGCCCTCGCGGCGGCCACCACCCCGCCGCTCGCCGCGTGGTGGACGCTCCGCCGGCTCCCCTACGGCCGCTGACGGCGGACCGTCGGCCGGGGGGCGTACGCGCTCCCGGCCGGGCAGTGTTCCCGAGCCGTTCACTCCCCCGGCACCGGGACCTCACCGACCCCGGGCAGGCTCCAGCGCGACGGAGAAGTTGTCTGTACAACTTCGACCCCCCGCCTCCGGGCCGCCGAGGAGAAGACCATGACCACCACCGAGCTGTCGCCGTACTGGCTGCGCGACAACTGCCCCTGCACCGAGTGCCGCGACCCGCGCAACGGGCAGAAGCTGTTCCAGATCACCGACCTGCCGGACGATCTGGCGATCGCCGCGCGGGCCGAGCTGGACGGCCACCTGGAGGTGCTCTGGTCGGACGGGCACCGCTCGCGCTACCCGTCCGAGTGGCTGACCGGGAGCGAGGACGGCGACGGGCGGACGGAGGCCGACAAGCGGCTCTGGGCGGCCGCGGACTTCGCCCGCGGCATCCCCGAGGCGCACTGGGACACCTACCTGGCCGACCCGGCCGAACGGGCCGCCGTCCTGGCCGCCGTCCGCCGCTCCGGCTTCGCGGTGCTGCGCGGCGTCCCGGTGGTGGAGCGGCAGGTGCTGGCGGTCGCGGAGACCTTCGGCTACGTGCGGGTCACCAACTACGGCGAGCTGTTCGACGTCCGGGTCGAGCCGGACCCGAACAACCTCGCCTTCACCAGCGCCGCGATCGCCCCGCACTCCGACAACCCGTACCGGGACCCGGTGCCCACCCTCCAGCTGCTGCACTGCCTGGAGAACTCGGCCACCGGCGGCGACTCCGGCCTGGTGGACGGCTTCCACGCGGCGGCGCTGCTGCGCGCGGAGGCGCCGGAGCACTTCGCGGTGCTGACCCGCACCCCGGTGCCGTTCGTGTTCCGCGACCGGGGCACCGAGCTGCGCGCCGACCGGCCGCTGATCGAGGTGGACCCGCTGGGCCGGATCCGCGAGGTGCGGTTCAACAACCGCTCGATCGCGACCCTGCGCGGTCCGGCGGCGGAGCTGGACGCCTTCTACGCCGCCTACCGGGCGTTCGCCGCGATCACCCTGCGCCCGGCGCTGCAGCTGGAGTTCCGGCTCGACCCCGGGGACTGCCTGATCTTCGACAACGTCCGGCTGCTGCACGCCCGGACGGCCTTCGCCCAGGACGGCCGCCGCCACCTCCAGGGCTGCTACGCCGATCTGGACTCGCTGTCCTCCACCCTGACCGTGCTGGAGCGCCGTTCGGCCGCGCTGGACGAACTGGCCGCGCTGTTCGAGGGCGAGGGCGCCGGGGAGTACCTGGGCGAGGCGGTCACCATGGCCGGGCACATGCTGCAGGCCGGCGCGCTGGCCGAGGCGACGGGCGCGGACCCGCACCTGGTCGCGGCGGCACTGCTGCACGACGTCGGGCATCTCTCTCTCGACAAGCACAGCCGGGGCGCCCTGCACGGGCGGGACCTGATGGCAGGCCGGGACAACCGGCACAGCCACACCGGCGCGGACTGGCTGGCCCGCTGGTTCGGCCCGGAGGTCACCGAGCCGGTCCGGCTGCACGTGGCCGCCAAGCGCTACCTGTGCGCGGTCGAGCCGGACTACCGGGCCCGGCTGTCCGAGGCCTCGGAGTACACCCTCCAGGTGCAGGGCGGGCCGATGTCCGAGGAGGAGGCCGCCGCCTTCGCCGCCCACCCGGGCGCCGAGGACGCGGTGGCGGTCCGCCGCTGGGACGACGAGGCCAAGGAGGCGGACGCGGTGACGCCGGAGTTCACGCACTTCCGGCCGCTGCTGGCCGCGCTGATGCGCTGACCCGCGCCGTCAACCGCACACCGCCGCACCGCCGTTGAAGCGGTGCGGCGGTGCGGCGGTGAAGCGGTGCGGCGGTGCGGCGGTGAAGCGGTGCGGCGGACGGGGCGACGGCCCCGAGTCAGTCGCTCTCCCGCGCGTGCCGCGAAAGCGCCGACGTGGCCAGCGAGTTGTGGATGCTGAAGGCCACCGTGCCGGGCAGGTAACGGTCCTGGGACCACTCCACCGGAGTGCCGGTCGGGTCCGTGGTCCGGCGCCGCTCGCGCAGCAGCGGACCGCCGCGCCGGCAGCCCAGCAGCCGGGCGTCGTCCGCGTTGGCGGCGACTATGTCGATCGTGTGATCGGCGTCGGTGAACAGGATGCCGTGCTCGCGCAGCACCTCGGTGTGCGAGACCACGTCCGGCGGCAGCTCGGCGACGATCTCGCCGACCCGCGGCGGGTAGATGGTCCGCTCGACCATCACCGGCTTGCCGGAGAGGGTGCGCAGCCGGACCGTCACATAGACCTCGTCCCCCGGTTCGAGGCGCAGCTGGTCGCGCTCGGCGGCGTCGGCCGGGCGGCGGACCAGCGAGTCCAGGATGCCGCCGGGCTCCTCGCCCATCGAGTAGGCCCAGTGCGTGAAGCTGAGCAGTTCGGAGAAGCTCTGCACCCGGGCCGTGCCGAGCACGACGCGGCGGGTGCCCCGGCGCGAGGTGACCAGTCCGTCCGAGCGCAGCACGGCGAGGGCCTGCCGGACGGTGCCGCGCGAGACGCCGTACTGCTCGGCGAGCGTGCCCTCCGCGGGCAGCCGGCCGGCCTCGCCGAACGCGCCGGTGGTGATCGCCTCGCGCAGGTCGGCGGCGACCTTGCGGTAGAGCGAACCGGACGCGCGCTCGGCCCCGGCGACGCCGGTCGGGCGGCCCTCGGGGCGCCCCGGCTCCAGTGCCACGTCAGTCAATGTCCCTCCTGGGCGGTGTCCTGCGCAGCCCGTACCGGCGCGGACAGCCCGACCATATCCCGCTGCGCCACCGAAGCATCGCACTCCGGCGATCATCCGCCGGCGATCTGATTCGACCGTTCCCGCAGCCGACCCCGGTTCTGGGCCATCCGTTCACCTTCCCGTCATCGGGCTCCGGCGTACTTACCCCCGTCAGCGAAGTTGGCTAGTCAACTCGGACGACGCGATCGGTCCCTCACCCGGCCGGCCCGCCGCCCTTCGCGAGACGCAGGCCCGCGGACCCCCCGCGAACGCCCCCTCGCAGTACGCCCCCTTTACAGGAGACTTCCCCGTGACCGTGCACCGCGCCCGCGCCGCCGCCTTCGCGGCCGTACTGACCGCCGCCGCGCTCTCCCTCACCGCCTGCGGCTCCGCCGGTTCGACCGCCAAGGCCGGCGACGCCGCCAAGGCCGGTACCAAGGACGCCAAGGACGCCACCTCCGCCGCCGACTTCGGCGGCCTGGACGGCCTGGTCGCCGCCGCCAAGAAGGAGGGCAAGCTGCACGTCATCACGCTGCCCCGGGACTGGGCGAACTACGGCAAGATCATCGACGGCTTCAAGGCCAAGTACGGCCTGGAGGTCGAGGAGGAGAACCCGGACGGCTCCAGCCAGGACGAGATCAACGCGATCAACTCCCGCAAGGGCCAGGACCGCGCCCCCGACGTGGTCGACCTGGGCAGCGCCTTCGCCCTGCAGGCGGTCAAGGACGGCATCCTCGCCCCCTACAAGGTGGCCACCTTCGACAAGGTGCCGGACAGCATGAAGGACGCGGCCGGCGCCCGCGTCAACGACTACGGCGGCTACATCTCCATCGGCTGCGACGCCAAGAAGATCGCCAACTGCCCGAAGACCTTCGCCGACCTGCTCAAGCCGGAGTACAAGGGCCAGGTCGCCCTCAACGGCAACCCGACCAAGTCCGGCTCGGCCTTCGGCGGCGTCTACGCGGCCGCGCTCGCCAACGGCGGTTCGCTGGACAACATCCAGCCCGGCATCGACTACTTCGGCAAGCTGAAGCAGTCCGGCAACTTCAACCCGGTCGAGTCGACCCCGGCGACCATCGAGAAGGGCGAGACCCCGATCTCGATCGACTGGTCCTACCTGAACGCCGGTTACAGCGACCAGTTCAAGGACAAGGGTGTCGACTGGAAGGTCTCCATCCCGGTCGACGGCTCCTACGCCCAGTTCTACAACCAGGCCATCAACAAGTGGGCCCCGCACCCGGCCGCCGCGCGGCTGTGGCAGGAGTACCTCTTCAGCGCCGAGGGCCAGAACCTCTTCCTCGGCGGCTACGCCACCCCGTCCACCTTCGAGGCCCTGAAGAAGGACGGCACCCTGGACGCCGCCGCGGCCGCCAAGCTGCCGACCGTCGAGAAGCCGTTCACCAACTTCCCGACCGTGGACCAGATCAACGCGGCCAAGAAGGTCGTCACCGAGAACTGGACCAAGGCCATCGCGGGCTGACCCACCCCGGCCACGCACCACCCATCGGGCTGAGACACCACTCATCCGGCTGAGACAAGGCACTCATGACCACGGCTCCCACCCCGGTGCCGACCACCCCCGCCGCCACCGACTTCGGTGGCGGCGCGGGGGCGTCGACCACCGCCGCACGCACCACCCCCACCCCCACCCGGCGGCGCGGACCGTTCGCCCGCCTCGGCGGCGCGTGGCTCGCCACCCTGCCGCTGCTGCTGTTCTTCGTGATCGGCTTCGGGCTTCCCACCGTCGCCATCGTGATCGGCGCGTTCACCACCTCCAGCGACGCGGAGGCCGGTGCCGGGCAGTTCACCTTCGACAACCTGACGGCCTCCGTCCAGGGCGCCTACCTCACCGCGATGCTGAGCAGCCTCAAGCTCTCCGCGCTGACCGCCCTGCTCGCCACCGTGATCGGCCTGCCGCTCGCCCAGGCGGTCGTCACCTCCCGGCGCGGCTGGCTGCGCCAGGCGGTGCTCACCGCCTCCGGCGTGCTCGCCAACTTCGGCGGCCTGCCGCTCGCCTTCGCGTTCGTCGCCACCCTCGGCAACGCCGGCGAGATCACCAGGCTGCTGCACCTGACCGACCACGGCTGGTCGCTGTACACCTTCACCGGCCTGACGATCGTCTACCTGTACTTCCTGATCCCGCTGATGGTGCTCACCATCACCCCGGCGCTGGACGGCCTGCGCACCCAGTGGCGCGAGGCGGCGCAGAACAACCGCGCCACCACCTACCAGTACTGGCGCCACGTCGCACTGCCGATCCTGCTGCCCTCGCTGCTCGGCGGCTTCGTCCTGCTCTTCGGCAGCGCCTTCGCCGCCTACGCCACGGCCGCCGCCATGGTCGGCGCGACCGTCCCGCTGGTCAGCCGCTCGATCGCGGACGCGCTCTCCGGCAACGTGCTGGTCGGCCAGGGCAACCTCGCCCTCGCCCTCAGCCTCAACATGATCGTGGTGGCCGTCCTGGTGATGGCCGTGTACCTCCCCCTCCAGCGCCGGAGCGCCCGATGGCTCAGCTGACCTCCCCCGCCCGCACCCACCGCCAGGCCACCCGCCGGCCCAAGGTGCGCTGGTGGCGCGGCGCCGTGCTGCTGCTCGCCGGCGTGTACTTCGTGGTCCCGCTCGCGGCCTCCGCCTGGTTCTCGATCGACGAGCCCAAGGGCATCTCCTTCGAGGCCTACACCGGACTGCTCTCCGCGCCCGGCTTCCTGGACAGCCTCTGGCTGACCCTCGGCCTCGCCCTCGTCACCGTGCTGGTGCTGCTGCTCCTGCTGGTCCCGGCGCTGATCGCGGTCCGGCTCGGCGCGCCCCGGCTGCGCCCGGTGATCGACGTGCTCTGCACCCTGCCGCTGGTCGTCCCCCCGGTCGCCCTGACCGCCGGCATGATCGGTGTGCTCCGCTGGGGCCCGGACTACCTGATGGACACCCCGTTCTTCCAGACCTTCGTGTTCGTCCAGGACCCGGACTTCCCGCTGGTGCTGGTCATCGCGTACGTGCTGATGGCCCTGCCGCTCGCCTACCGCTCGCTGGACGCCGGACTGCGCGCGGTGGACGTCCGCACCCTGGTCGAGGCCGCCCGCAACTGCGGCGCGAGCTGGCCGCGCGCGGTGTTCACCGTGGTCCTGCCGAACCTGCGCGGCGCGCTGCTCAACGCCTCCTTCCTGACCCTGGCCCTCGTGCTCGGCGAGTTCACCGCCGCCTCGATCCTCGGGTACCAGCCCTTCCCGGTCTGGATCTACTCGGTCGGAAACAGCCAGGCCCACATGTCGGTCGCGGTCTCCATCCTCAGCCTGCTGCTCACCTGGCTGCTGCTGCTCCTGCTGGCCAGCGTCGGCCGTCAGCGCGGCTCCAAGACCGCCACCTCCTGAAACCCCCGCGGAGTCACCCATCATGACCACGGCCATCTCCCCCGTCACCGGCGCCCCCGTCGCCTCCGGCAGCGCGACCGTCGAGTTCCGCTCGCTGCGCCGCACCTTCGGCGCCACCACCGCCCTGGACGGCCTCGACCTGACCGTCCACCCCGGCGAGCTGCTCGCCCTGCTCGGCCCGTCCGGCTGCGGCAAGACCACCGCGCTGCGCATCCTGGCCGGCTTCGAGCAGCACGACTCGGGCCAGGTCCTGGTCGACGGCAAGGACATCACCGCGATCCCCGCGCACAAGCGCGACGCCGGCATGGTGTTCCAGTCCTACAGCCTGTTCCCGCACCTGACCGCCGCCGACAACGTCGCCTTCGGCCTGCGGATGCGCGGCGCCGGCAAGGCCGAGCGGCTCAAGCGCGCCAAGGAGCTGCTGGAGCTGGTCGGCCTGCCGCAGCACGCCGGCCGCTACCCGCACCAGATGTCCGGCGGCCAGCAGCAGCGCATCGCGCTCGCCCGCGCGCTCGCCCTCCAGCCGCGCGTCCTGCTGCTGGACGAGCCGCTGTCCGCGCTGGACGCCAAGGTGCGGCTGTCGCTGCGCGAGGAGATCCGCCGCCTCCAGCAGGAGCTGGGGATCACCACCCTGTTCGTCACCCACGACCAGGAGGAGGCGCTGTCGATGGCCGACCGGGTCGCCGTCCTGCGCTCCGGCCGGCTGGAGCAGTGCGCCGCCCCCGCCGAGCTGTACGCCCGCCCGGCCACCGCCTTCGTCGCCGAGTTCGTCGGCACCATGAGCCGCATCCCCTGCGAGCGCTCCGGCGAGGGCGTCGAGGTCCTCGGCCGCCGCCACGCCGTGGACGGCGCGCTGCCCGCCGACGGCTCGCTCCAGGTGCTGGTCCGCCCGGAGAACGTCCGGCTGACCCCGGACGCGCACGGGGTGGCCCTGGTCGTCTCGGCGTCCTTCCTGGGCGCGGTCACCCGCCTCACCGTCCGCCTGAACGACGGCACCGAGGTCAAGGCCGACCTGCCCACCGAGGCCGCCGCCGCCCTGCCGGTCGGCTCGCGCGCCGCGCTGACCCTGCCGGAGCGCCCGGTCCTGGTCGACCGGCGTACCGTCTGACCTGCACCTGACCCGATCCGTCCACCCTCCGCGTGCACCACCGAAGGTACCGCCATGCCTGAAACTCCCCCACCCGCCGCCGTCCTCTTCGACATGGACGGCACCCTCGTCGACACCGAGCACCTCTGGTGGGAGGCCGCCGCCGAGCTCGCCGACGAACTGCGCCACCCGCTCACCGAGGCCGACGCGCCCGAGGTGCTCGGCCGGGCGATCGAGCACACCGCCGCCCACCTCCACCGGGTCAGCGGCACCGACCTCAGCGAGGCCGAGCTGGCCGACCGGCTCGGCGACTCCTTCGCCGACAAGGTCGCCGCCGAGACCGTCCCCCGCCCCGGCGCGCTCGCCCTGCTGGCCGAGCTGCGCGACGCCCGGGTGCCCACCGCCCTGGTCTCGGCCTCCCCCCGCCGGGTGGTCGACATGGTGCTGGGCACCATCGGCCGGGACTGGTTCGCGGTCACCCTGGCCGCCGAGGACACCCCGCGCACCAAGCCCGCCCCGGACCCGTACCTCGCGGCCGCGGCCCGGCTCGGCCTGGACCCGGCGACCTGCGTCGCCGTCGAGGACACCCCGACCGGGGTCGCCTCCGCCTCCGCCGCCGGCTGCGCCGTGCTCGCCGTCCCGTCCACCGGCACCGCGATCCCGAACGGCTCCCGGATCACCCTGCTGGACAGCCTGGAGCACGCGGACCTGGACCTCCTCGGACGGCTCACCGCCGTGCCCGGGGTTTAATGCTCCGTGCCCTACGTACTCCTCGCCCTGGCGATCATCAGTGAAGTCTGTGCCACCAGCTGCCTCAAGCTGACCGAGGGCTTCAGCCGGCTCTGGCCGAGCGTGGGCGTGGCGATCGGCTACGTCCTGTCCTTCGCCCTGCTCGGCCGCGCCCTCAAGCACATACCCGTCTCGGTCGCCTACGCCGTCTGGTCGGGCGCCGGCACCGCCGCCGTGGCCGGGATCGGCGTCGTCGCCTTCGGCGAGTCGCTGGGGCGGATGCAGTGGATCGGCCTCGCCCTGGTCATCGTCGGCGTGGTCGTGCTCAACCTCAAGGGCGGCCACTGACCTCGGGGCCCGCCGGTCCCCGAGGTCACCCCGCGTCGGCCGCCACCCGGAAGCCGATGTTGCCGGCCGAGCTGTCCGGCGTGTTGGAGCTGCGGGCCGCCACCCGGTAGCGGTTGCAGTAGGAGTCGTGGCACATGTGGGAGCCGCCGCGCATGACGCGGGCCGTGCCGTCCGGCGGGCCGACGGGGTCGTGGCGCGGGCCGGTCCGGTGGAAGTCCGGGCTGAACCAGTCGGCGCACCACTCCCACACATTGCCGACGGTGTTGTGGAGCCCGAAGCCGTTCGGCCGGAAGGCCGTCACCGGAGCCGTCCCCCGGTGGCCGTCGGCCGCCGTGTTCAGGGTGGGGAACACGCCCTGCCAGATGTTGCACAGGTGCCGTCCGCCCGGGGTGAGTTCGTCCCCCCACGGGTAGCGGGCCTGCTCCAGCCCGCCGCGGGCCGCGTACTCCCACTCGGCCTCGGTCGGCAGCCGGGTGCCCGACCAGGCGCAGTACGCCTGCGCGTCGTGCCAGGAGACGTGCACCACCGGATGGTTCTGGCGGGTGGTGACCGAGGAGCCCGGCCCCTCGGGCGCCCGCCAGCTCGCCCCGGCGACCGCCCGCCACCACGGCACGGCGGCCACCGCCGGTGAGACGGCCGCGAGTCCGGGCTCCAGGAAGCCCTCGAAGACGTACGAGAAGCCGAAGCCCTCGGCCTCGGTCCGGTGGCCGGTGGCCTTGGCGAAGGTGGCGAAGGCGGCGTTGGTGACCGTGGTCGCCGCGATCCGGAACGGGCTCAACTCGACGGCGCGGACCGGGCCTTCGCCGTCGGCGGGGTAGCCGGTCCGGTCGTCCGTGCCCATCAGGAAGCGCCCGCCGGGCAGGCCGGTCAGCTGCCGGGCGACCCGCGAGGTCCGGGGCGGGGCGGCGAGCGTCAGCGCGACCGGGGCCGGGGGGCCCCCCCCCCGGGGGCCCCCCCAACCCCCCCCCGGCGCCCCCCCGCCCCCACGGCAGGGCGGCCACCGCCGGTGAGACGGCCGCGAGTCCGGGCTCCAGGAAGCCCTCGAAGACGTACGAG
>NZ_LGDO01000527.1:0-33116 GCF_001279805.1 Streptomyces sp. XY431 | reverse complement strand
GCACGCTGTTGAGTTCTCAAGGAACGGACACTTCCTTCAGGCGGCTTTCACACCGGCCCTCCGGGCGCTTCGTTCTTTCGTGTTCCCAGCTTATCAGATCCTCGCGGCCGGTTTGACCGGCTTTCGTTTCTCCGAATTCCCGCTGGGGGGATTTCCTTCGACTTCGCTCCGAAGCTTATCAAAGCTTTCGGTGTGCTCAGTTCCGGGATTTACCTTGTCGGAGAGGGCGTGCATTCGAGAAGCACACTCGCCTCGACTCGGCGATGTCGTAGACATTAACGCCTGAGCCCGACTGTTGTCCAGTCCGTCCCAACCGTTCAAACCTACTAGCCCAGTCCGACCACGTCAATGGTTTTTCTGGGGTGCGAGAAGAGTACCAGGTCAGGGGCCTGGTGATCACATCGACTCAGGCCGCGACAGGCTGGAGGTCCGCCCGGTCGGCTGCGTCGAGGTCTCCGGTCTCGCCGGTCGCGGCGGCCTTTCGCCCCAACACCAGGGCATAGAACAGGAATGCGATCTCGGCGAGCGCGCCGATGGTGATCCGGGCCCAGGTCGGCAGGCCGGACGGCGTCACAAAGGCCTCCAGTACGCCGGACACCGCCAGCACCGTCGCCAGGCCGATTCCCATGCCGACGATCGAGCGGCCCTGTTCGGCGAGCGCGGTCGCCCGGCTGCGCGGGCCCGGGTCGACGATCGTCCAGCCCAGCCGCAGTCCCAGACCGCCGGCGACGAAGACGGCGGTCAGCTCCAGCAGGCCGTGCGGGATGAGCAGGCCGAGGAAGATGTCGAGGCGGCCGGCGGAGGCCATCAGCCCGACGCCGAGTCCGAGGTTGAGGACGTTGCTCCACAGCACCCACAGCACCGGGAGGCCGAGCACGACGCCGTAGAGGAGGCACTGCACGGCGATCCACGCGTTGTTCGTCCAGACCTGGGCGGCGAAGGAACTCGCCGGACGGTCGGAGTAGTAGGCCTCGTAGGCGCCGCCGGGCCTGGTCATCTCCCGCAGCGCGTCCGGCGCGCCGAGGCTGTTGCGGACCTCGGGGTGGCCGGCCACCCACCAGGCGACGAGCGCGGTGGCGGCCAGCGAGAGCACCGCGACCGGGATCCACCAGTGGCGCGCCCGGTAGAGCGCGGCGGGGAAGCTGACCGTGTAGTAGCGGGCGACGTCCCGCCAGCCGCTCGTCCGGCTGCCGGTGACCGAGTCACGGGCCCGCGAGACCAGACTGGTGAGCCGGCCTTCGAGGGTCGGGTCGGGCGCGGCGGCCTGGACCTTGGCCAGATGGCCGGTGACCCGCTGGTAGAGGGCGACGAGTTCGTCCGCCTCCTCGCCGGTCGGACGCCGCTTCCTGGTGAGGGCGTCCAGCCGGGCCCACTCCCCCTGGTGGGTGGCGACGAAGACGTCCAGGTCCATGCGGCGGCTCCAGGGTCGGCGCGGGACGCGCGATCGGGCGGGTGCGGACAGGTGGGCCCAGCATGCCAGGGGGGAACGGCACCACGGCGGCCGGGACCTCCCTTCCCGGTCGGCTCCGCGGCCCCGTATGTTGACGGGCAGCAGATCACGGGATCGTGGGGGCGGTCCGCCGGATTCCCCTCCCACGGGCCCCGTACCACCGACGGGAACGGACGGGTGTCTTGAGCGACCTGGTGACGGGCGAGGCGGTCGTCCTCGGCCTGCGCACGGCGAAGCTTCCGAGCCGGGGCCTGGCCATCACGCTGGACCTCGCCGTGCAGGTCATCGGCCTCGTGGTGACGACCCTGGTGCTGAGCCTGCTCGCACCGGACCTGGACAGCGCCGCGGTCGCCGCCGTGACGATCGGGCTGACCGTCCTCTTCCTGGTGGCGCTGCCGATCATGATCGAGACCCTCAGCCGGGGGCGTTCCCTGGGCAAGGCCGCGCTGGGGCTCCGGGTGGTGCGCAGCGACGGCGGCCCGGTGCGGTTCCGGCACTCGCTGGTGCGCGGTCTGGTCGGCTTCCTGGAGATCATCGTGCTGTTCGGCGTGCCGGCGGTGATCTGCTCGGTGGTGTCGTCCGAGGGGAAGCGGCTGGGTGACGTCTTCGCGGGGACGCTGGTGGTGCGTGAGCGGGTGCCCGGCGGTGGCGGTGCGGCCGCCGCGCTGCCGCCGGTGAACCCGCAGCTGCTGCAGGCGATCGGCGGCGAGCTGGTCGCGCTGGACCTCTCCGCCGTGCCGGAGCCGCTGTGGCTGGCCGTCCGGCAGTTCCTCGGTCGGATCGGCGAGCTGGACCAGGTGGTCGCCCATCGGATGTCCGCCCGGCTCGCGGACGACCTGGCCGCCCGCACCGGCCACCCGGTGCCGTACGGGGTGCACCCGGCGGCGTACCTGGGCGCGGTCCTGACCGAGCGGCAGCGGCGCGAGTGGACCAGGGCGCAGGGGCACGCGTTCCAGCAGCAAGCCCAGTCCCAGTCCCAGTCCCGGAGTCAGCAGTACGCCCCCCAGCAGCACGCCCCGCAGCCGACGGAGCCCGGGCAGCAGCACCCCGCGCCGCCGAGCCCCCCGGCCCCCGGCACCGGCTTCGCCCCGCCCGCCTGAGCCCCTCGCTCCCGAACCGCCCCCGGCGACCCCATACCCGGCGCGGCTCAGTCCCCGTGGCCCTCCCCGTACCCGAACCCGGCCGGCCACGCGTTCGGCGGCGACTCCAGCTCCTCCAGCTCGACGCCCCCGGCGGCCAGCACCACGTCCCCGGCGAGGTGCACCACCTGCTGTTCCCCGGTCTCCAGGTCCGCCACCTGGTAGCGCTCGACGAGCAGCGGCCCCGAGTCCGTGTCGTGGGTGTCGACCCCCTCCAGCAGCCACCCCTGGTCGAAGGTGCGCGGCGCCAGCACCGGATCGGTGAACGCCACCAGCCGGACCCGCGCGCTCGCCCCCTCCCGCAGCCGGAGCATCCGAGCGGCGGCGACCAGGAACGCGGGCGAGCGTCCGGCGAAGCCGTGCGCCCGGTCGTGCCCCTCAACCGCCTGCTCCCCGGCCGGGTCCGCGGCGTCGGCCCGCACCCAGGCGACCCCGTCGACGGCACCGCCCCTGACCTGCCAGCCGCCGGCCCGGAGTTCCATCCGCAGCGGGCGGGAGCGCGAGTCCAGGGTGAGGTCCACGGTGCCGAGCACCTGGCCGTCCGGCGCGTAGGTCTTGGAGACGTACCGCCAGCCGGCCGGGCCGGGCGCGCAGCTGAAGCGCTCCTCACCGAGCAGGACATGGTCATGGGTGTCGTGGAGCGAGTACCGGCCGTTGGGCATGCCCGAAAGCCTACGTCCGGCCCGGGCCGGTCCGCCGAACCGGCTCGAACGGACGTGCAACCTCTGCCGGGCGCCCCGCATTAGGGAGGTGTGCGCCGCGACCGCGGCGCCGCGGAAGGGAGCATTCATCGATGGCGAAGCAGACCCGCGACGCCGAGTTCACGGAGTTCGTCGCGGCTCGGGCGCCGTGGCTCCGCAAGGTGGCCTACCTGCTCTGCGGTGACTGGCACCGGGCGGACGACCTGGTCCAGGAGTCGGTCACCAAGCTGTATGTGCGCTGGTCGCGGCTGTCCCGGCTGGAGAACCTGGACGGGTACGCCCGGACCGTCCTGGTGAACACCTTCCTCGCCGAGCAGCGCTCCCCCTGGGGGCGCTGGGCCGCCCGCCGCCGCACCGGGGAGGTGCCCGAGCCGGCCGCCGCCGGTACCGATCTGGACCTGTCGGTCGACCTCCGGCGCGCGCTGACCGCCCTGCCGCCCCGGCAGCGGGCCACCGTGGTGCTGCGCCACTACTGCGACCTGACGGTCGAGCAGACCGCGGCGGCACTGGGGTGCTCCACCGGCAATGTGAAGAGCCAGACCTCCCGGGGGCTCGACGCACTGCGCCGCTCCCTCGACCACCAGGACCACCAGGACCGTCAGGACCGCACGGACCTTCCGCATCTCCGAGACCTCCGAGACCTCCGGCCGGCCGTGCCGGTGGAAGGGGCAGCGTCATGAACCACCGCACCGATCCCACCGAGGACCGCCTCGCCGCCGAGCTGGCCGCCGGCCTCACCGCACTGGCCGACTCCCCCGCCCCGTTCAGCCGGACGGACACCGCCTGGGCGGTCCGCCAGGGCCGGTCCCGGCTGCGCCGGCGCCGACTCGGGGTACTCGGCGCGGTGACGGCGGTCGCGCTGGGGGCCTCGGTCCTCGGCGCCACCCTGCCGGACCGGGGCACCGCCGGCCCGCAGAAGGCCGCCACCGGCCCGGCCACGCCGGACCCGGTACTGCCGGGCCTCGGCCCGGACACCGGCCGCGACCCGCTCACGATCGCCGCCGCCTTCGGCTGGCTGCCCGACGGCTTCACCGGGACCAGTTACACCATCGGCTTCACCGGGGCGCCCACCCTGTTCAGCGGCAAGGCCGACGGCCCCCCGCAGACCGGCCCGGACGCGCAGGCGACGAACCACCAGACGATGGTCCTCTCGATCCTGCCGGGCAGCGGGGAGCCGGCCGTCGGCACGGACAACTTCGGCCAGCAGCAGTACCGGGTGGACGCCCGGCCGGTGAACGGCAGGCCCGCGTACTGGGTGGGCCGCGCGCCCGGCGACCCGGCCGGCACCGGCCATGACTACCGGCTCCGCTGGCAGGCCGCCGAGGGGTACTGGGTGGAACTGGGTGGCATCTATCTGCGGGCCGCCGACGGCGTCGTCGACATGATGCTGAAGATCGCCGACAGGGTCACCACCGGTCCGCAGGCCGTACGGCTGCCGTTCAAGGTCCAGGACATCCCCGCCGACGTCACCCAGGTCGGGGTCAGCCTCTACCTGGGCACCGCGGCGGGCGACGGCTATCCCTGGTCCGCGCACATCAACTACCAGTCCGGGGACAACCACCTCAGCCTCGACGCCCGGCCCGCCGTCGGGCCCGTCCCCCCGACGTCCCAACCGGAGTTCCAGCGCGTGACCGCGCCCCCGACGCTGAACGCGGATGCGAACTCTGAGGTGAGCAACGAGCCGAGCACGGGGTCGTCGTCCGCCCAGATGTGCACCGACACCCGAGGCGTGCGGGTTTGCGCGACCACCTGGAACGAGGCCGCCTTCACCGCGACCGGTGGCCTGGCCCGCTGGGTGGACCGCCTCGTCCCGCTCGGTACCGACCGCTCCGTCTGGACCACCGAGGTCACCCCCTGACGACGGCCCGGAACGCCGGTGGCCGGCGCCCCTGCGAAGGGACGCCGGCCACCGGCGTTCGTCCGTCACCGCATCAGTAGCGGTACTGGTCCGCCTTGTACGGGCCCTCGACCGGGACGCCGATGTAGTCGGCCTGGTCCTTGGTCAGCGTGGTCAGCTTCACGCCCAGCGCGTCCAGGTGCAGCCGGGCGACCTTCTCGTCCAGGTGCTTCGGCAGCACGTAGACGCCGATCGGGTACTGCTCGGTCTTCGTGAACAGCTCGATCTGGGCGATCGTCTGGTTGGCGAAGGAGTTGGACATCACGAACGACGGGTGGCCGGTCGCGTTGCCCAGGTTCAGCAGACGGCCCTCGGACAGCACGATGATGGTGCGGCCGTCGGCCTTGCGCCACTCGTGGACCTGCGGCTTGACCTCGGTCTTGACGACGCCCGGCAGCTGGGCGAGGCCGGCCATGTCGATCTCGTTGTCGAAGTGGCCGATGTTGCCGACGATGGCCTGGTGCTTCATCCGGGCCATGTGCGAGGCCATGATGATGTCCTTGTTGCCGGTCGTCGTGATGAAGATGTCGGCCGTCTCGACGACATCCTCCAGGGTCGCGACCTGGTAGCCGTCCATCGCCGCCTGCAGCGCGCAGATCGGGTCGATCTCGGTGACGATGACGCGGGCGCCCTGGCCGCGCAGCGACTCGGCGCAGCCCTTGCCCACGTCGCCGTAGCCGGCGACGACGGCGACCTTGCCGCCGATCAGGACGTCGGTGGCACGGTTGATGCCGTCGATCAGCGAGTGGCGGCAGCCGTACTTGTTGTCGAACTTCGACTTGGTGACCGAGTCGTTGACGTTGATCGCCGGGAACAGCAGGTTGCCGTCACGGTGCATCTCGTACAGGCGGTGGACACCGGTGGTGGTCTCCTCCGTCACGCCCTTGATGGTGGCGGCGACCTCGGTCCACTTGTTCGGGGTCTCGACCAGGGTGCGGTTCAGCAGCTCCAGGATGATCCGGAACTCGTCGTTGTCCGCGGTGGACGGGTCCGGCGCGGCACCGGCCTTCTCGAACTCGACGCCCTTGTGGATCAGCAGGGTGGCGTCGCCGCCGTCGTCCAGGATCATGTTCGGGGTCTGACCGTTCGGCCAGGTCAGCGCCTTCTCCGTGCACCACCAGTACTCGTCCAGGGTCTCGCCCTTCCAGGCGAAGACCGGAACGCCCTGCGGGTTCTCCGGGGTGCCGTTCGGGCCGACGGCGATGGCCGCGGCGGCGTGGTCCTGGGTGGAGAAGATGTTGCAGGAGCACCAGCGGACCTCGGCACCGAGGGCGGTGAGGGTCTCGATGAGGACGGCGGTCTGCACGGTCATGTGCAGCGAGCCGGTGATCCGGGCGCCGGCCAGCGGCTGCGACGCGGCGTACTCGGCGCGGATCGTCATCAGGCCGGGCATCTCGTGCTCGGCGAGCTGGATCTCCTTGCGGCCGAACGGGGCCAGGGAAAGATCGGCGACCTTGAAGTCACCGGTGATGTCGGTCGACATGCGTCTGCTCCTCGCTGAAGGGGTGGGGCGGGGCCAAGGTCCTGGGGTGCGTCACAACACGGCGGGCCGCAACGGTGTGCGGCGACGCCAGGGCGTCCGGCCCGCGGCCGGGTTAGGCGCGGTACGGCTGTCCTGTTGCTCGGCACAAACCGTCGGAGGACCTCTCTCCCTCGACCGGCACGCCCCCGTGGGGGGCGGGTCACCGATCGACCGCCATCAGCAGCGACGTTCTGGCTCTGGGGACGAATCTACACCGACGGCCCCGCGGAACGGCCCGGTACGGCCGTTTTTCGGCCTCCGGGCCGGGGCCCGCGCGGGCTCAGTGCGCCCCGCCGGGAACGGGTCCGCCGGGCGTGGCGTACGGGTCGTCACCCGCCGCCTCCTTCTCCGCGCTGTAGATGTCCGGCTCGAGGTAGATGACCCTGGCGATCGGCACCGCCCGCCGGATCCGGACCTCGGCGGCGTCGATCGCCGCGGCGACCTCGGGGGCCGTCGAGTCGGCCGGGACGGCGATCTTGGCGGCGACCAGCAGTTCCTCCGGACCGAGGTGCAGGGTCCGCATGTGGATCACCCGGTCCACCGAGTCGTGGTCGACCAGCGCGTCCCGGATCCGGGCCACCACCTCGGGGTGGGCCGACTCGCCGAGCAGCAGCGACCTGGTCTCGACGGCCAGCACGAAGGCGATGACGATCAGCAGCACGCCGATGCACAGCGTGCCGATGCCGTCCCAGACCCCGTCCCCGGTGATCGCGGTCAGCCCGACGCCGAACAGCGCCAGCACCAGGCCGATCAGCGCGCCGGTGTCCTCCAGCAGCACGACCGGCAGCTCGGGCGCCTTGGCCCGGCGGATGTAGGCCGGCCAGCCGTGCGTCCCCTTGTCCTTGACGGCCTCGCGGAACGCGGTGAGGAAGGACCAGCCCTCCAGCGCGATGGCGAGGACCAGCACACCCACCGGCCAGTACCAGTTGTCCAGCTCGTGCGGGTGGGCGATCTTCTCGTAGCCCTCGTAGACGGCGAACATGCCGCCGACGCTGAACAGCACGATCGACACCAGGAACGCGTAGATGTACCGCTCGCGCCCGTAGCCGAACGGGTGCTGGGGGGTGGCCTCGCGCTGCGCCCGCTTGCCGCCGATCAGCAGCAGCACCTGGTTGCCGGAGTCGGCCACCGAGTGGACGCCCTCGGCGAGCATCGAGGAGGAGCCGGAGAAGGCGAACGCGACGAACTTGCTCACCGCGATGCCCAGATTCGCGGCCAGCGCCGCGATCAGCGCCTTGGTACCGCCTTCGGTGCTCATTGCTCGGAAGGTCCCTCCGTCGGGGGCCGTCCGCACGGCCCGTGACCGGTCGTCCGGTGGCCCGGTCGTCGTCGAGCGCATACGGTACCGGGCCGACCCGCCGCCGGCTCAGGACTGTGCGGCGAGCCCCAGGTAGACGGCGGCGAAGTCGGTGAGCGCGACCAGCTCGACCAGCGCGTGCAGCGGCTCGGGGCGGCGGCCGGCGTACTCGGTCAGCCGGACGTCGTGGGCGGCCGCGAGCCGGTGCGCCCGGGTGACGCCGAAGCTGCGCGGACGCGCGTCGTCGGCCGGGACCTCGGCCGGGCCGCCGTCCTCCTCCTCCGGCGCTCCCCCGAAACCCTGGCCGGCGGAGCCCGGACCGGCCTGCCCCGGACCGCCGGACGTCTCCTCGGCGGTCTGCCGCAGCAGCAGGACCTGGAGGTGCAGCGGGTCCGGCTCCTCGACCCGGTCGCGGAAGAAGTCGTCCGGGTCGGCGCCGGCGCCGAGCTGGCCGGTGAACATGCCGCGGTGCGCGGTCAGCGCCTGCGGCAGCAGGCCCGCCAGGGCCGGGCGGCCGGCCCGCTCGGCGAGCTGGGCGGCGAACCGTCCGGCCGCGGCGCCGGCCACCGGGCCCTCCGCCCAGAGCAGCGGGACGGTCCCGGCCAGCCGGGCGGCCAGGCTCTTCGCCGGGTTGGTGTACGCGGCGGCGTCCGGCCGGCAGCGGACGGCGGTGGCGTCCAGCAGGTCGGCGGTCACCGCGAGCGCGTCGTAGGGCAGCGGGGTGACGCCCAGCTTCTGGGTGAGCGCGAGCAGCGGGGCGAGGTGGGCCCAGAGCGCGGCCGGGTCCTCGGCGGGCAGGTCGGGCTCGGTGGCCCGGCCGCGTTCGCGGTCGTCGTCGGCGGGTGCGTCGGAGGTGTCGGCGGACGGTACGAACGGCAGTGGCAGCGCGCGGACCTGCAACGCGGCCTCGGCGAGCGGACTGCCCTCGGGGGCGGTGACCACGATCGCGCAGCCGCGCGCGTAGGCCTGCTCGGCGAGGGCGACCAGGCCGCGTTCGTCGCCGGCGGCGGAGCTGATCACCAGCAGGTCGAGCGGTCCCGCCCAGCCGGGGAGCTGCCAGGCCAGGCCGGCCGTGAAGACGGCCGGGGCGGTGGCGCGGTCGATGCGCGGGACGGGCGCGGCGTCGGTCGGCGGCAGCGGGGCGACCAGGCTCGCGGTACCGGCCAGCGCGGCGAGCATCTCGGCGGCGGTCAGCGCGCTGCCGTGCCCGGCGACCAGGACGGCGCGCGGCCGGCCGTCGGGCCGCAGCCGGTCCAGGCCGGCCGCCTCGGCGAGCCGCAGCGCGGTGCGGACCCGGGCGCCGGAACCGGCCAGGGCGAGCAGGGCGCGGTCGTGGTCGGCGCGCCGGAGGGCGGCCGGGTCGTCGAGCAGGGTGTCGTCGAGCATGCGGCGGGCCTCCGGCTGCTGGCTGGGCGCTGAGGACGGCGGGCGGGCGGGGCGGCCGTCCCCGGTCGGGGACCGGGCGGCGCCCCGCCCCAGGATCAGGCCGGGCGGCGGGCCTCGTCCACCAGCAGGACCGGAATGCCGTCGCGCACCGGGTACGCCAGGCCGCAGGTCTCGCCGGCGCAGAGCAGCTCGGGCTGCTCCTCGGTGCCGCCCTCGGTGAGCGCGGACCGGCACTGCGGGCAGACCAGGATCTCCAGCAGGAAGGATTCGAGCTTCATGGGTTCGGTCTCCGGTCTCGGTACGGGTTCTCGGCCGTCGGCACAGCGGTGCCCCGGCCGAGAGGAAACCCTACCGGCCGGGGCACCGGGGCCGTACGTCAGGCGCGGACGATCGCGAGCACGCCGTCGCGCAGTTCGGCCATCCTGGCCGGGTCCTTGGCCTCGACGTTGAGGCGCAGCAGCGGCTCGGTGTTGGAGGCGCGCAGGTTGAACCACCAGTCCGGGCCGGCCACGGTGAGGCCGTCCAGCTCGTCGACCTCGGTGCCCTCGACGGCGTAGGCGGCGCGGACGGCGGCGGTCCGGGCGGCCTGGTCGGCGACGGTGCTGTTGATCTCGCCCGAGGCGGCGTAGCGGTCGTACTCGGCGGTCAGCGCGGAGAGGGTGCCCGGCTGCCCGCCGAGGGCGGCCAGCACGTGCAGCGCGGCGAGCATGCCGGTGTCCGCGCGCCAGAAGTCGCGGAAGTAGTAGTGGGCGGAGTGCTCGCCGCCGAAGACGGCGTCGGTGACGGCCATCTCCTGCTTGATGAAGGAGTGGCCGACCCGGGTGCGGACGGGCTTGCCGCCGAGCTCGCGGACCACCTCGGGGACGGTCCAGGAGGTGATCAGGTTGTGGATGATCGTCGGCTCGGCCTCGCCGGCGGCCCGGGCACGGGCGATCTCGCGGGCGGCGACCAGCGCGGTGATGGCCGAGGGGGAGACCGGCTCGCCGCGCTCGTCGACGACGAAGCAGCGGTCGGCGTCGCCGTCGAAGGCGAGGCCGAGGTCGGCGCCGACCTCGCGGACCTTGGCCTGGAGGTCGACCAGGTTCTTCGGGTCGAGCGGGTTGGCCTCGTGGTTGGGGAAGGTGCCGTCCAGCTCGAAGTACATCGGGACGAGCTCGATCGGCAGGCCGTCGAACACGGTCGGCACGGTGTGGCCGCCCATGCCGTTGCCGGCGTCGACGGCGACCTTGAGCGGGCGGATCGCGGTGAGGTCGACCAGGCCGAGCAGGTGGTCGGCGTAGCCGCGCAGGGTGTCCTGCTCGCTGAGGGTGCCGGGCGCCACGTCGCGGGCGGGGACGGTGACGGTGTCGTCGGCGGCGGTCCAGGACTCGACCAGCTCGCGGATCTCGGAGAGTCCGGTGTCCTGGCCGACCGGGGCGGCGCCGGCCCGGCAGAGCTTGATGCCGTTGTACTCGGCCGGGTTGTGGCTGGCGGTGAACATCGCGCCGGGCAGGTCGAGCGAACCGCTGGCGTAGTACAGCTGGTCGGTGGAGCAGAGGCCGATCAGCACCACGTCGGCGCCGTAGCCGGACGCGCCCTCGGCGAAGGCCCGGCTGAGCGACGGGGAGGAGGGGCGCATGTCGTGGCCGACCACGATCGCGGACGCGCCGGTGACCTGCACGAACGCGGCGCCGAAGGCCCGGGAGAGGTTCTCGTCCCACTGGTCCGGGACGACGCCCCGTACGTCGTACGCCTTCACGAGCTGCTTGAGGTCGCGCACTGCGGCTCCACCCTGGTTCTGTGTCTGATCGGCGAACGCGCCGGCGCGTTGGCCGGCGGACCGGTCGCCCCTGGTCACGGTAGGTCCGGGCGCGGCGGCGGCCGGTACCCGGTAGGGGGGCAGCGTACCCGGGCGGGCGGAACGGTTCGTGCCGGGGCGGGGGCGGTCCGCGGCTCAGTTGTCGGGCGAGCGGAGCACCCGGAGGTGGCCGCGGCGGCCGGCCTCGGTGGACTCGCCCTCGGGGGCGCGGCCCTGACGCGGGGTCTGCGGGCGGGCGGCCTCGCGGACGGCGTTGGCGAGCGCCTCGAGATCGTCGCTGCTGCGGCGCAGCGGACCGGCCTCGGCAGCGAGCCTGACCACGTCCCAGCCGCGCGGGGCGGTGAGGCGCTCGGCGTGCCCGGCGCACAGGTCGTAGCAGTGCGGCTCGGCGTAGGTCGCGAGCGGGCCGAGGACGGCGGTGGAGTCCGCGTAGACGTACGTCAGCGTCGCGACGGCCGGACGGCCGCACGCGGTCCGCGAACAACGACGTACAGAGCTCACGAGGGTGGACGGTACCGCACTCCTTGCCGGGGAGCGAAGACCGCCTGTCCGGAAGGTGTGCCGTGTCGCGGTCCGCGCGCCGCCCCGGCGCTCCGCTCGCCCCGGGCGAACAGGTGCGGGGGTGGTCCACTTCCTGGCATCCAAGGACTACTCTCGGCAGTGATATGGACAGCTCCGCACCGCAGTCATCGACGGGTCCCTCACGCCGCCCCCGGCACCGTGACCGGCACGGCAGGGGTCTCCGCGGCCCGCTGGCGCCGCCGCAGGTACCGATCTCGCTCACCCGCTCCGAGTTGTTCGACGACTATGTGCGCGAGTCGGTGGAGCGTCTTGAGCGGCGCTGGCCGCAACTGATCGAGGTGGAGTTCGCCGTCCAGGAGGTGCCGCTGCACGAGCCGGACGGCGCCGACTCCGACGGCGGGGTGCCGCTGGGCCGGGTGTCGCCGGGTCAGCAGGGGCGCAAGAGCCAGATCGTGGTGTACCGCAGACCGGTGGAGATCCGGGCGAAGTCGCGCGAGGACCGCGCGGCGCTGGTGCACGAGATCCTGATCGAGCAGGTGGCGGAGCTGCTGGGGCTCTCCCCCGACGCGATCGACCCCCGGTACGACGAGGAGTGAGCCGCCACGGCGCGGGGGCCGCCACCCGAACCGGGTGGCGGCCCCCGCGCCGTGCTGTCGGCACACCGCTCAGCGCAGGACCACGCCCGGGTCCTGGGAGGCCTGCGGGACCTTGACGGTGGAGCGGTCGTCGCGCAGGGCCTGGACGGTGAACATCGGCACGTCCTTGCTGGGGAGCGCGAGCATCCGGGCGGCGACGACCGGGCCGCCGGAGACGGTCTCCACGGTGAGCGCGAAGCTGCCGTTCAGCCCGGTGGGCTCGGGCGCCGGGAGGGCGACGGTGCCGCCGGCCGGGAGCGCGACCTCCTTGGTGGTGGGGGTGCCGCCGCCGGTGCCGGCCGAGGCGGTGACCCGCACGGTGGCGGCCTCGCCGGTGGAGGTCAGGAAGAGCGTGGACGGCCCGCCGCCCCGGTTGTCGGCCACCGTGGCGCGGGCGCCGACCGGCGCGGTGCCGGCCAGCCAGGCGGCGTCGGACTTGCCGTTCGCCCCGGCGCGGTCGACCCGCAGGCCGGCCACCACGGGGGTGGGGTGCTTGTCGTCGCTGGGCGACACCCTCAGCCCGGCGACCTCGTCCCGGGTCACCTTGCCGAGGTCCACCGAGGCCACCATGCCGGCCTTGACGTGGATGGACTCGTTCCCGGCCGGGACGAACCAGCCGTTCTTGCCGGAGAGCTCGATCCTGAGGTCCGCGTCGTCCTCCGGCGGGGCCCAGACCACCAGGTGGGCGGCCGAGGTGTCGGCGGGCAGGCCGGGCATCACCTGGACGGGCGCGGGGTCGGCGGAGGCGGGCACCCAGTCGGCGCCCTTGCTGCCGTCGGCGGCGTGCAGGGCGGCACCGACCCGGCCGGAGCGGGCGACCACGTGCACGGCGAGGTCGGCGACCTGGCCCTTGCTGATGGTGGGCAGCAGGACCGACTGGGAGCTGCCCGGGGCGACGGTGATGCCGTTGGCGGCGTCGTTCTCGATCAGGCCCTTGTCGCCGTAGAGCTTGATGTCGACCACGGCGGCGGTGGACTCGGCGTTGACCAGGCTGACGTAGTCGGTGCGGCCCTCGGCGGTGGAGGCGCCCGCGAACCAGAACCCGGTGCCGGACGGCGTGCAGGTGATCCCGGACAGGCCGAGGCCGCGCTGCTCGGTGACGGTGGTGGTCTGGGTGACGGTGAAGCCGGGGGCGAGCGCGCCGGTGGCGACGGCCCCGGTGCCGGGTGCCAGGTCGCTGTTGGCGGCGGGGGCGGTCACCGGGGTGCCGGGCTTGGCCAGGGTGAGCCGGGCGTCGGCGGGCGCGGCGTTCTTGTCGGCGGCGGCCGCGGCGGCCGGGGTGGGCGCGCCGGTGGCGGCCGGGGCCGCGGGGGCGGCCGGCGTCGCGGGGGCCGACGGCGCCGCGCCCGGGGCGGCGGCGGGCGCCGCCGCGTCGGAGATCCAGCCGGTGCCGCCGTCGCCGGTGCCCGTGCCGGTGCCCGGCGGGGTGTACGCGGTGAGCGTGGTGGTGCCGGTGAGGCCCTGGAGCGGCTGCGGGCAGACCAGGGCGGTCCGCTCGACCTGCGCCGAGGTGGCGGTGGCCCGGTCGGTGGCCGCCGGGGCGGCGGGCTTGCGGAGCTCGGCGATGCCGAACACCGCCGCCAGCACCACGGCGGCGGCCAGCAGCGACCGAGTGGTGCGGGCGGCGCCGGAGCCCCGGGGGGCCGCCGGGGCCGCGCCGGCCGGGGCGCCGTCGAAGGTGCCGGTCCCCCCGGCCCCGCGGGCGGTGTCCGGCGTACCGGGCTTCTTCCTGAAGGCGGGCTTCTTCATCGCGGGTCAGCTCCCCGATCCGTGGTGGTGCGGGTACCGGCCCGGGCCGTGGGGGCTGTTCGGGTCGTTCGGGTGGTTCGGGTCGTTCGGGTCCGGCTGTTCGTAGTAGGGCTCGGCCTGCTGCTGCCCCGGCACCCAGGGCTGCTGCTCGGGCTGCTGGTACGGGTCGTAGCCGTACTGCTGCTGCTCGCCCTGGTAGGGCTGGTAGCCCTGCTGCTGGTAGCCGTCCTGGCCGCCGTACCCCTGGCCGCCGTACGGCGTGCCGACCGGCTGCTGCGCGTACGGGTCGTAGCTGTACGGGTCGGCCTGCTGGTACGTCTGGTAGGGGTCGGCGTACGGCTCGGCCTCCTGCGCGGCGGCGGCCGCCAGGACCGCTCCGGCCGACGGCTCGGCGGCCGGCCGGTCCGCGGCCGGTCCTGGCCGGCCCTCGTACACCCCGGCGTCCGGGTCGACGGGCTCCGGGCCCTCGTTCTCGGCACCCTCGCCCCGCTCGGCCATCCGGCGGGCCCGGCGGCTGCCGGGGACCGGGGCCTGCGCCTGGGCGGCGGCGGCCAGCTCGGCGGCGGCGACCACGTCCTCGGGCAGGTCGTCGTCCTTGTGGCTGCGCCGGCCGGGCAGGGCCAGCACCAGCACGGTCAGGCCGAGCAGCAGCTGGGCCCAGATCCAGCCGGTGTGCAGCAGGCTGCCCTCACGGGTGAGGACCAGCTTGCCGCCGGTGGCGGGGAGCTTGAAGCCCTGCGCCCAGCCGTCGACGGTGACCCGCTCCAGGGCGGTGCCGTCCAGGGTCGCCGTCCACTCGGGGGCGGCGGACTCGGCGAGCCGCAGCACCCGGCCCTCGGGGCCGGCCGGCAGGGTGGTGTCGATGTCGCGCGGGCCGGACGGGACCACCACCGGGACGGTGCCCGGCGCGGTGATCAGGGCCCGGGTCGCGGGGGTGCCGTCGACCTGCCAGAGCGCGGCGCCGCCGTCCTGGTTGGCCTTGACCAGGCCGGGCGTGGTGTCCAGGACGTCCTTGAAGGCCCCGATCAGCGGCTGGTCGACCAGCACGTAGGCGATGCCGTAGCGGGAGAGCGCGCCCGCCTGGTCGGCGCCGGAGCCGGCCAGCAGGCTGCCGACGGTCCGGTCCAGGCCGGCCGTGGTGCCGGTCTCCGGGTCGACGGTGGACTCGGCCTGGCCGAGCGTCAGTCCGGAGCCGCGGGCCACGGTGTACGCGACCGAGCCGCCCTTCGGGTCCCCGGTGAGGACCAGGGTGCGGGAGCGGTCGGTGGTGCCGGCCTGTTCGGCGATGAACGCGGGCACCTGGGCGCCGCGGCCCCGGTGCAGCGGGCCGTCGGCACCGGTGACGGCCCACCAGAGGCCGGTGCCCAGCGGGGCGAGCAGGGCGGCGGCCACCACCAGCGCGGCAACCGGCTGGCGCCAGCCGAAGGCGATGCCGGCGACCCGGGCGTTGGCGCCGTCGGCGCCGATCGCGGCGGCGGCCAGCAGGGCGACACCGGCCAGCAGGGTGGCCGGGCCGGACCACGCGGGCACGGCCGGACCGCCGGAGGCGGGGGTGACCGAGGTGCCGGCCACCACGACCGCGAAGACCAGTCCGGCCCCGGCGGCGCCCCAGGCGGCCAGCACCGCGCGGCGGCGGTCGGCGCGCAGCAGGGCGGCCAGCGCGGCCAGCACCACACCGGCGGAGAGCCAGACCGGCGGCACCCCGGCGCCGCCGGGGTTGACCATCAGCAGCCCGGCCGAGGTCGGCCCGGAGCCGTGCAGGCCGGGCAGGCCGGCCTCCAGCAGCAGCCGCTGCGGGTCCGAGAGCACCCGCAGCGACCAGGGGGCGAGCACCCCGACCGGCACCGCGAGGACCACCAGGACACGCAGGCCGAGCAGTCGCAGCGCGGTGGCGCCGGAGCCGAAGGCCCCGCCCCGGACCACGGCGGTGACCAGCATGGCCAGGCAGAGCGGCACGGCCAGGGCCCAGACCAGCGGGACGAAGGCGGTGGCCAGGGTGAGCAGCAGGACCGTCATCCAGGCGGAGCGCCAGCCGGGGCGGGCGCCCTTGGCGGCGCTCTCCGCGCGGATGCCGAGGCCGGCGGTGACGGCGGCGGCGCGGGCCAGCGGCGGCAGCAGCACGGCCAGGACGGCGGTGCCGATCCGGCCCTGGGCGAGCGCGCCGGTGGCGGCGGGCAGCAGCGCGTAGGTGGCGCTGGCCCAGGCGCGGACCAGCTTGGAGTCGATCAGCGGCCGGGAGACCAGGTAGGCGCTCACGGCGGAGAGCGGGACAGCGAGCACGACCAGCAGGGTGACCGCGAGGTCGGCGTGGTCGAACAGCAGCCAGGAGAGGATCGACAGCACCGCGAGGTAGGGCGGCGCGGCGGCGTCGGAGCCGGTGCCGACGGGGTGCCAGGCGTCGGCGTACATCGACCAGAGCCCGGCCGCGCCGTCGGTGGCGGGCAGCAGGGCGCCGCCGAACAGGGCCCCGCCGCCGAGCAGGTCGCGGCAGGCGACCAGGGCGAACACCAGCAGGGCGGCGAACAGCACCGGCGCCGGGCGCCGGGCGAGCTTCTTGACCAGCGCGAACTGCTCGACGACCAGGTCCTCGGAGTCCTCGTCGCCCGGTCCGGCCTCGACCGAGCCGTGCCGGCCGCCGGTGTCGTCACCGCCCCCGATGCCGAGCGAGCCGACGACGCCCTCGACGGCGAGCCGGGCGGTGGCGCCGGGTGCGGGGAAGAGCGTGCGGTCGTCCAGCGCGTCGGCGGAGCGGGTGCGGCCGCGGCGTTTGCGGGCCGCCAGCAGCCGGGGCAGCCGGACGAGTTCGTGGCCGAGGCCGGCCAGCTCGTCGAAGGCCTGCTTGGGGTCCTTGCCGAGCAGGTTGGCGAACACCCGCAGCAGGGTGCCGAGCACCAGCCGGAGCAGCACGTAGGGGAAGAGCACGCCCTTGGAGTTGGCGAGCAGGGTGAAGACGGCGCCGGCCTTGTCCACCCGGTGCGGGTGGGCGGGGCCGCAGTCGATGGCGCGGCGCTCGCGGCTGGCGGCCTCGGCGTGCCGGAGCACGGCGTCCGGGGCGACCACGACGCGGTGGCCGGCGGCGTTGACCCGCCAGCAGAAGTCGGTGTCGTCGCGCATCAGCGGCAGTGCCCGGTCGAAGCCGCCGAGCTCCTCGAAGACATCGCGGCGCACCAGCATGCCGGCGGTGGAGACGGCGAGCACCGGGCGGACCTGGTCGTGCTGGCCCTGGTCCTGCTCGCGCCGGTCGAGCCCGGTCCAGCGGCGGCCGGAGCGGGCGATGCTGACGCCGACCTCCAGCAGCTGCCGGCGGTCGTACCAGCTGCGCAGCTTGGGGCCGACGACGGCGGCGCTGGGGGTGGAGTCGGCGACCTGGAGCAGCCGGCGCAGCGCGTCGGTCTGCGGCTCGCAGTCGTCGTGCAGCAGCCAGAGCCATTCGACCGGTGTGGTCTCCCGGGGGCCGCCCCGGCCGAGGTCGTCCTCGTCGCCGAGCGGGTCGCCGAAGTCGTCCCAGCCGCCGGTGACCGGGTCGTAGCCGGAGGGGTCGAGCCGGTAGGGCAGGTCCTCGGCGCGCAGCGGCGGGCTGTTGAAGACCGCCTCGGCGACGGCGGTGCCGAAGCCGGCCCGACGGCCGAGCACGGTCGGACCGCTGTCGGGGAGCCAGTCGGCGAGGGTCTCGGCGAGCAGGCGCTGGGAGTCGTCGGTGGAGCCGGTGTCGACCGCGAGGACGCGCTGGACCTGGCGGTCCTGGCCGAGCAGGCCGGCGAGGGCCTGCGGCAGCCAGCGGGCGCCGTCGTGGGAGACGATCACGGCGGTGACCAGATGGCGCGGGTAGGCGGGCGGCCTGCTGGCGGAGGAGCCGCTCTGGTGGCTGTAGACGGTCATCGAGTGCGCGGGCCCCAGTTCTCGGTGGACACAGCCGGTGAACGGCAACCGGATGGCGCACCACACTAACGGCTCCGGGTGTCGGCTCCGTCCACGGTGTCCGTCCGGGAACGCGAAAGCGCCTCACCACAGGGGGTGAGGCGCTCCGTCGCGGGCTGTTCGCGCGGGCCGGCCGGTCGGGGTGCCGCGGCCGGCGGATCCGGGGAAGCCTGGGGATCCGGAGGTCCCGGGGGATGCGGCCACCCCGGTCAGACGGCGCTCTTCTTGAGCCGACGGCGCTCGCGCTCGGAGAGGCCGCCCCAGATGCCGAAGCGCTCGTCGTTGGCCAGGGCGTACTCCAGGCACTCGGAGCGGACCTCGCACGCGAGGCAGACCTTCTTGGCCTCGCGAGTGGAGCCGCCCTTCTCCGGGAAGAAGGACTCGGGGTCGGTCTGGGCGCAGAGTGCGCGCTCCTGCCAGCCGAGTTCTTCCTCCTCCTCGATGCCGTCACCGATCAACAGCTCAAAGAGCTCGCTCATGTGGCGCGCCTCCTCTGCCCCTATTGGCGTCCCCGTGGTTGCCGTTGCCTCGTGCGGCGGACGACACGAGTGAAATTACAGTTGCGTCACTCTGGCCCAGTCAAGCCGAGCTCTGGTATTGGGGCCGGGATTCACTCCCTGGCACCAAGCCGTTACGAATAGTGTACATAACCGGACAGATCGGACTTCTAGCCCGATTGCGCGCGAACGTCGACGAACCATTCGCGACCGGGGGCCGGGTGACATGCGGTCACCGCCACAGGCCGGTCATCGCCCTGCCTTCCCGGCGATCTTCCCATCGAAACATAGAGGGTGATTTATCACTCCATCGGGTAGTTCATGGCCGATCTCACCCGAATGTCCGCTCTCCCCGAGTTGACACCGCCCCTGCGGATGCGTTGTCCTTTTCCCTATGTCAGAGTTCCTCGGCCCCCGGAGCGGTTCCACGCTCCGCCCTGCCGTGAACTCCTGTTGTCGCCTCTGTTCCTGCCGCTGTATCTAGGCGCCCGCCGTCCCGCCGCGCGCCGCCCAGGAAGCACAGAGGCCGCCCGCGATTCCCGCCCCAGGACATCCCGGACCCGGCTGACTCCCCTGACGAACCAGCCCTCCGAGGACGACTCCCGTGCGAATGATCCGCATCCGCAAGCGGAACCGCGACCGCAGCAAGCTCGCTCTCCACGGCCTCCGCGCCGCCGCCACCCGGCCCGTGGCACCCGCCCCCGTCGCCCGGCCCGGCGACCACCCGTGGGCCGACGGCCTCAGTGACGTCTCCATCGCCGGCGACCCACTGGCCTTCCCGCACCTCGCCCGCACCGACCTGCCCACCCACCCCACCACCGTCGCCGAGTACGCCCGGCTGGTGCGTGAGATCGCCGCCGACCGGGACCGCTGGGAGCCGCTCGTCCGCTACGACGCGCTCACCCGCTGGTACGCCCGGCTGGAGACCGGCCCCGGCTACGAGGTCTGGCTGCTCAGCTGGCTGCCCGGCCAGAGCAGCGGCTTCCACGACCACGGCACCTCCTCCGGCGTGATGACCGTGGTCCGCGGCGAGCTCGTCGAGCGCTCCCTCACACTCCCCCAGCCTTCGGCCGGGGGTACCCCCAGCGGGTCGGGCTCCCGCGACCTGCGCCCCGGCGGGCAGCGGGTCTTCTCCCCCGGGTACCTGCACGAGATGGTCAACGCCTCGCTGGAGCCCGCCGTCTCGATCCACCTCTACACCCCCGGCCTGACCGAGATGAACCAGTACGGCGCCGCCGTCGTCCCCGAGCAGCACCCGCAGACGTCCGCCGAGGCCCACTGAGGCTCCGGGCGCGGTTGTCGAGGGTCGGGCTGACGACCCGTCGGCGCGTGGCAGGATGGGCGCATGCGCATCGTGGCACTGGCAGGCGGGATCGGCGGAGCGCGTTTCCTGCGCGGACTCCGGGAGGCCATCGGACCCGAGGACGAGATCACCGTCATCGGCAACACCGGTGACGACATCCACCTCTTCGGGCTGAAGGTCTGCCCCGACCTCGACACCGTCATGTACACCCTCGGCGGCGGCATCCACGAGGAGCAGGGCTGGGGCCGGACCGAGGAGACCTGGTCCATCAAGGCCGAGATGAAGGAGTACGGCGTCGGCCCCGAGTGGTTCGGGCTCGGCGACCGCGACTTCGCCACCCACCTCGTGCGCAGCCAGATGCTCAACGCCGGCTACACCCTCAGCCAGGTCACCGAGGCGCTCTGTGTGCGCTGGCAGCCCGGGGTGCGGCTGCTGCCGATGAGCGACGACCGGGTCGAGACCCATGTCCGGATCACCGACGAGCAGGGCACCCGGGCCATCCACTTCCAGGAGTACTGGGTCAAGCTGCACGCCGCCGTCGACGCCGAGGCGATCGTGCCGGTCGGCGCGGACACCGCCAAGCCGGCGCCCGGCGTGCTGGAGGCCCTCGCCGAGGCCGACGTCATCCTCTTCCCGCCGTCCAACCCGGTCGTCTCGATCGGCACCGTCCTCGCCGTGCCGGGCATCCGGGAGGCCGTCGCCGCCGCCTCCGCCCCGGTCGTCGGGCTCTCGCCGATCATCGGCGGTGCGCCCGTGCGGGGCATGGCCGACAAGGTGCTCGCCGCCGTCGGCGTGGAGGCCACCGCCGAGGCGGTCGCACTGAACTACGGCTCCGACTTGATCGACGGCTGGCTGGTGGACACCGTCGACGAGGCCGCCGTGGCCGCCGTCGAGGCGGGCGGGATCGCCTGCCGGGCGGTGCCGCTGCTGATGACCGACGTCGCCGCCACCGCCGAGATGGCCCGGGCCGCGCTGGCGCTGGCCGAGCAGGTGCGCGGGTGAGCCTGCGGATCCTCCCGGTCTCCGGGCTGCCCGAGATCGACGCCGACAGCGACCTCGCCGAGCTGATCGCCAAGGCCGCCGAGTACGAGGACGGCGACATCCTGCTGGTCACCTCCAAGGTGGTCAGCAAGGCCGAGGGCCGGCTGCTGCACGCCGCCGACCGGGAGGCCGCGATCGACGCCGAGACCGTCCGGCTGGTCGCCCGGCGCGGCCCGATCCGGATCGTCGAGAACCGCAACGGCCTGGTCATGGCCGCCGCCGGGGTGGACGCCTCGAACACCGCGCCCGGCACCGTCCTGCTGCTGCCCGAGGACCCGGACGCCTCCGCCCGCGCCCTGCGCGCCCGGCTCCGGCAGCTCACCGGACGCCGGCTCGCCGTCGTCGTCACCGACACCTTCGGCCGGCCGTGGCGCAACGGCCTCACCGATGTCGCCATCGGCGCCGCCGGCCTGGCCGTCCTGGACGACCACCGGGGGCGCTCCGACTCGCACGGCAACGAGCTGTTCCAGACCGTCACCGCCACCGCCGACGAGCTCGCCGGCGCCGCCGACCTGGTGAAGGGCAAGGCCACCGGCACCCCGGTCGCCGTGGTCCGCGGCCTCGGCCACCTGGTCACCGCCGAGGACGGCGAGGGCGTCCGGCCGCTGCTCAGGCCCGCCGCCGACGACATGTTCCGGCTCGGCACCTCCGAGGCGATCCGGCAGGCCGTCACCCAGCGGCGCACCATCCGCGCGTTCACCGCCGAACCGGTCGACCCGGGCGCCGTCCGGCGCGCGGTCGCCGCCGCGGCCACCGCGCCCGCGCCGCACCACACCACGCCGTGGCGGTTCGTCCTGCTGGAGACCCCCGAGGTGCGGACCCGGCTGCTGGACGCGATGCTCGCGGCCTGGCGCCGCGACCTCGCCGAGCTCGACGGCTGGGACGAGGAGAAGATCGCCCGCCGCACCGCCCGCGGCGACGTCCTGCGCGCGGCCCCCTACCTGGTCGTCCCGTGCCTGGTGATGGACGGCTCGCACGACTACCCGGACGCGCGCCGGGCCGCGGCCGAGCGCGAGATGTTCACCGTCGCCGTCGGCGCCGCCGTGCAGAACCTGCTGGTCACCCTGGCCGGCGAGGGATACGGCTCGGCCTGGGTCTCCTCCACGATGTTCTGCCGCGACACGGTGCGCGAGGTCCTCGACCTCCCCGAGCACTGGGACCCGATGGGCGCCGTCGCCGTCGGCCGCCCCGCCGAACCGCCCCGCACCCGCCCGGACCGCACGGCGGACGCCTTCATCGAGGTGCGGTAGGGGTCACAGCCGGCGGTAGACGTCCCGCCGGTTGCCGACGTTGACCACCAGGACGACCATCTCGCCGCCCCGCACCTCGTACACCACGCGGTAGGCCCCCACCCGCAGCCGGTAGAGACCGTCGTGCCCGGTCAGCTTCTTCACGCCGAGGCCCTCGGCGAACGGATCGTCACCGAGGGCCGTCAGCGCGCTGAGGATCCGCATGGCCTCGACCTGGCCGATCGACCTGAGCTGGCGCTGGGCGTGCGTGGTGAACCGGAAGGCGTACTTCACGCGGCGCTCCCGGCCGAGTCCGGGGGCGCATCGAACAGATCGGCCAGGAGCTCCGCCATGCTGACCGTCGGGTCGTTGCGGTGGAGCTCGGCCTCCCGCGCGGCCAGCTCGTCCGCCGCTTCCTCGATCGCGTCCAGGATCTCGATCGGCACCACCGCGCCGACACGCTCACCCTTGCGAGTGATCACAGTGATCTCGCCCGACTCCGCCTTGGTCACGACTTCGGCAAGATGGGCTCGGGCTTCACGGATGCTCAGCGATTCGGCCATGCATCGAGCGTACACCTGGCTGTGTACACAGATGAGTCACGGTGACAGTCTCGCCGCGCTCGACGGCTGCGATCACCTCGGCCGTCTGCTGGTTCAGCTCCTGCACGGTCACTTCCGTGCGGCCGGCCTGCCCCGGTACGGCGGCGTCGTACGTCGATGAACGCACAGCTCACCCGAACGTGCGGTTTCAGCGGCGGCGGTGGTCGTTGGGGGTGAGGCGGGGGCCGAAGCGGGGGGCGTGGGTGCCGGTGGACAGGAGGATCCGGCACAGGCGGTGGCGGTGCGGGCGGTAGGGCTCCAGGAGGGCCAGCATGTCGGCGTCGTCGCTGCGGACGCGGCCGGCCAGCGCCCAGCCGACCGTGTTGGGCAGGTGGAAGTCGCCGACCGAGACGGCGTCCGCGTCCCCGTTGCAACGCTGCAGGGTCTCGGCGGCCGTCCAGATGCCGACGCCCGGGACGGCGGTGAGGCGGGCGAAGGACTCCTCGTGGCCCATCGCGGAGGCCTCCTCCAGCCGGGGGGCCAGCCGGACGGCCCGCTGCACCGTCGCGGAGCGCTTCGGGTCGACGCCCGCGCGGTGCCACTCCCAGCTCGGCACCAGCGACCACTCCCGGGCCGAGGGCGCCACCCACAGGCCCTCGGACGGGCCGGGTGCCGGGGTGCCGAAGGCGCGCAGCAGGGTGTGCCAGGCCCGGTACGCCTCGCCGGTGGTGACCTTCTGTTCCAGGATCGCCGGCACCAGGGACTCCAGGACCAGGCCGGTCCTGGTCAGCCGCACCCCCGCCGCGCCGCGCTGCGCCTCGCGCAGCGGGCCGGCCGGCAGGACCAGGCCCGCCGGGTCGTCCTGGGCGCCGAGCAGGCCGGGCAGCCCGTCCAGCAGCCACTGCGCGCCGGGCCCCCAGGCGGTCGCCTCGACCACGCCCTCGGACGGCCGGGGCAGCACCCGCAGGGTGCCGATGCCGCCGGGGGTGCGGGAGGCCCGCCAGAGGGCGCCGTCGGCGGTCCTCCGGTAGGACGGGTCGGCCGGGCCCCGGCGCAGCGGCAGCAGGGTGCGGGCCACGTCCAGCGGGAAGCCGGGCCGCCAGTGGCGGACGGCTCCGGCGTCGGGGCTCCCGGGACCGGGCACGTCCGCGGGTGCGGTCCGGGGCGCGCGCCCGCCCGTCGACGTCCCGCTCACCGCCGTGCACCTCCTGCGCCGTCCGCCGACCATGGGGATATGAACGATACGCGGGTGCCGGAGCTGTCCGCCGGTGACGAGAGTGCCGTGCGGTCCCTCTACCACCGGGTGCTGGAGGGGTGGAACCTGCGGGACGGCGCGGCCTTCGCCGGGCCGTTCGCGGTGGACGGCGAGCTGATCGGCTTCGACGGGACCCGGCACGGCGGCCGGTCGGTGATGGCCGCCGAACTCGGACGGATCTTCACCGGCAGCCCGACGCCCGAGTACGTCGCCAAGGTCCGGCGGGTGCGGGCGCTGGGGTCCCGGGTGGCACAGCTGGACGCGGTCGCCGGCCTGGTGCCGGACGACGCGGAGGACCTCGATCCCGCGCTGAACGCGCTGCACACGGTGATCGCGGTCGACGCGGGCGCCGGCTGGCGGATCGCGCTGCTGCAGACCACCCCGGCCCGGTACGACGAGCGGCCGGACCTCGCGCGGGCGCTGACGGCCGAGCTGCGGGCGCTGATCGGGCGCGGGCCGGGCCCGGAGTAGGGCGGGCCCGGCCCTGGCGTCGGCGGCCCGGGCGTCAGCGGCCCTGGAGCCGCGCCGCCTCGGTGCGCAGCTCGGGGAGCTTCGGGTACAGGGCGTCGCCCGGGCACTCGGTGTTGAAGGCGTCGCGGTGCCCGGAGACGGCCTGGAAGACCGCGCCGGTGCCCGCCGGGTAGAGGCTGCCGTCGGAGCCGGAGACCAGCCGGGTGCTCCCGCCCGCGTCCTGCTCGGTGAGGCCGAGCTTCCAGGCCGCGATCCGGGCGACCCCGGTCAGCAGAGGCGCCGGGGGGAGGTCCGTGACAAAGGTGCCGATCGCCGCGACGCCCGCCGAGTCGGTGTTGAAGCCCAGCGTGTGCGCGCCGTGCACCGGCAGGTCGGTGCCGCCGGCCCGGCCCTCGTAGACGGTGCCGCAGCGGTCGACCAGGAAGTTGTAGCCGATGTCCCGCCAGCCGTTGCTCTGCACGTGGTACTGGTAGATCGCCCTGATCAGCCGGGGCGCGTCGGAGCACGCGTACTCGGTGGTGGTCGCGGTGTGGTGGACGAAGACCACCCGGACCGGTCCGGTGTACTCGAAGTCGGGCTCGCGGATCGACTCGTCCGCGCCCCAGCCGGCCCGGGTGACGATCTCGGGGCGCGGGGCCTGGTGGTGGCCGGTCCGCCGGCCGCCGTCCACCGGTTCGGCGGCCGTGCTCCGCGCGCCGGCGGACCGGACACCCTCCCCCGGGTCGACCAGCTCCACCCGCAGTCCGGGCGGCGGTCCGGCCGGACCGGGCGTCACCTCGACGGCGACACCGTCGCTCGGGCCGGTCCACAGCGGGGCGGTGGCGCCGCGCGGCGCACGGCCGGCGGCGGCGGTGGCAGCAGCGGTGACGGCGGCGTCGGCCCCGGCGTCCGGACCGTCCTCGCCGTCGGTCTCCAGCTCGTGCCAGCCGCTCCAGACTCCGGTGGCCGCGTCCCGGACGCGGACCTTGACGGTGCCCCCGGCAAGCGCCCGCGCCGGGCCGTCCCAACCGACGCCGAGCAGGTCGAACCGGCGGGCGGTGCGCCCGGCCAGGAGCCGCCCCCCGGTCAGCGGGAGCGAGGTGACCGAGCCGCCGTCCGCCGGACCCCGCGCCCCCGGCCGCTCCACCGGCGCCCCACCCCCGGCCCGGGCCTCGGCGGGGATCGACGGGAGCGTCAGGACGGCCGCGAGGACGGCGAGCAGGACGACGGGCGGGCGGCCGCGGAGGGCACGGGGAGAGATGCTCATAACCCGGATGTTCACGGGATTCCGACCTGGCCGCCACGCCACCCCGCGACCCTTCCGCCACCCCTCCCGGACGTCCACCCGAAGGCCGTAGGCTGGGGCGCACCATGACTTCGCCTTTCGCTGCCGATGCCCGTACCCCCGTCGAGCTGCTGCACGCTTACCTGCGAGGTGGCACTCCCTCGGTCGACCCCGCGGCCCCACTGGTCACCTTCTACGACGACGCCACCGGCGAACGCGTGGAGCTGTCCGCGAGGACCTTCGACAACTGGGTGGCCAAGACCGCCAACCTGCTCCAGGACGAACTCAACGCCGGCCCGGACGACCGCGCCGCGCTGCTCCTCCCGGCCCACTGGCAGAGCGCCGTCTGGCTGCTCGCCTGCTGGTCGGTCGGGGTGACGGCGGTCCCGGCCGGCGACCCGGCCGCCGCCGACCTGGTGGTCAGCGGCCCGGACGGCCTGGAGGCCGCCCAGGCCTGCGAGGGCGAGCGGGTGGCGCTCGCCCTGCGGCCGCTCGGCGGGCGGTTCCCCCAGCGCCCGGACGGCTTCCTGGACTACGCGGCCGAGGTGCCCGGGCAGGGCGACCGGTTCGCCCCCTACTCCCCCGTCACCCCGGACGCCCCCGCGCTGGAGACCGTGGTCGACGGCCTGCCGCTGAAGCTGACCGGGGACCAGACCGTCCAGCTGGCCCGCGAGGGCGCCGTCCGGCTCGGCCTCGGACCGGGCGACCGGGTGCTCTCCACCCTCTCCTTCGACGACTGGTCCGGGCTGGAGGCCGGGCTGCTGGCGCCACTGGCGGCCGGCGCGTCGGTGGTGCTCTGCCGCAACGCGGACGGCCTGGACGCCGAGCAGTGGGAGAAGCGGGTCGAATCCGAACGGGTGACACTGCGCCTCGGGTAACCCCCGGCCCCGGCCGGGCGGGTAGGGATCCCTGCCATGGCCGAGGACGACACCGAGCACCCCCCGACCGAACCCCTCCCGACCGAACCCCCGCAGACCGAAGTCCCGCCGACCGGGCGGACGCCGAACGGAGAACCGCCGACGGGACAGCCGTCGGACGGGCCGGACGGCGCCGCCGGGGCGGGAGGCTCCGGGGGCCCGGAGTCCCCCGGTGCGCCCGGTGCGCCCGGCGGAGGCAGACGCCGGCGCCGGCGGTGGCTGATCGTCACCGCCGGCGTCCTCGCCTTTCTGCTGGTCGGCTGCGGCACGCTGCTCTGGGTCGCCTACCGCAAGCTCGACGGCAACATCCGCACCGACTCCACCACCGACCAGCTGCTGGCCCGGTTGGAGGCCGAGCGCCCCAGCCGGACCGCCGGGGCCCGGGGCGCCGAGAACCTGCTGCTGATCGGCAGCGACGACCGGACCGGCGCCAACGCCACCTACGGCGCGGCCGGCGGCCAGCGCTCGGACACCACGATCCTGCTCCACCTGGCGGCCGACCGGCGGCACGCGACCGCCGTCTCCATCCCGCGCGACGTCATGGTGAGCGTCCCGGCCTGCGAGAAGCCGGACGGCAGCCGCAGCCGGCCGACGCTGATGCAGTTCAACGCCGCCTTCGAGACCGGCGGCCCGGCCTGCTCGATCCGGACCGTGGAACAGCTCAGCGGCATCCGGATCGACCACTACGTGATCGTCGACTTCGCGGGCTTCAAGCGGATGGTGGACGCCGTCGACGGGGTCGAGGTGTGCGTCCCGCAGCCGATCCACGACAAGGACGCCAAACTGGACCTCGCGGCCGGGCGGCAGACCCTGCACGGCGAGCAGGCGCTCGGCTACGTCCGGGCCAGGGAGACCCTCGGGGACGGCAGCGACACCCAGCGGATGGGGCGTCAGCAGCAGTTCCTGGCGGCACTGATCCGCAAGGTGCAGTCGCAGGACGTCCTGCTCAACCCGACCAAGCTGTGGCCGGTGCTGGACGCCGCCACCTCCTCGGTGCAGGCGGACGGCGGGCTGTCCTCGCTGGGCGAGCTGTACGACCTGACCCAGGACCTGCGCGGGATCCCGTCCTCGGACGTGACCTTCCTGACGGCGCCGCGGCGGCCGTACCGGTTCGACTCGGACCGGGACGAGTTCGTGCAGCCGCAGACCACCCAGCTGTTCGCGGCGCTGCGGGACGACCGGCCGGTGGAGGTGCGGCCGCCGGGGTCGAGTCCGTCCGCCGCCCCGGCGGGGACGAGGCCGACGGCCGCGCCCTCGGCCTCCGCGTCCGCGTCCGCGTCGGCCTCCGGGTCGGCATCGGCGTCCGCGGGCCCGTCTCCGTCACCGGGCGCGAGCGGCCCGACGGCCTTCGAGGGACGGACCGCCGACGTGGACGCCTGCGCGGTGCATTGAGCCTGGACACGATCACTGTTCCGTACACGGATCACGATCTTGGAAGGGTTCTCCCCGGAAATTCCCGGCCCTGTATTCGGCCGCGGAATTCGCTCCGGAAACCATGGCGGAGATCACACCCGGAACAATTCCCTCATCCGGCTCGTCTAGGGTGTCCGAGTCGGTCGCGCAATTCGCGCGCCGGGCCGAGGAGCGGCCGGAGGGAGGGGAGCACCCGTGCAGCAGGACATCCATGCCGGAGGAGCAGGCGCCGACCGGCACCCCGCCGAACCCGCCCGGGGCATCCCCGTCCAGCGCCGGCACACCCCGGCCGAGGCCCCGTCCGAGCCCCCGCACCCCGGTGGCCGGGCCGCCCGGCGCCGGGCCCTGACCGCCCGGCGCACCCGGCGCCGACGGGTGCTGAAGTGGACCGGCGGCCTCGCCGCGTTCGCCCTGGTGGCCGGCTGCGGCGGCGCGTACTACGCGTACCAGCACTTCAACAACAACATCACCGCCGTCAAGGTGCAGCTGGGCAACGAGGCGGAGCGGCCCAAGCCGGCCGGCGACGCCCTGAACATCCTGGTGATCGGCACCGACAGCCGGGAGGGCCTGGGCCGCGAGTACGGCGACGAGGGCAGCACCGGGCACGCGGACACCACGCTGCTGTTCCACATCGCCAAGGACCGCAGCAACGCCACGGCGCTCAGCATCCCGCGCGACCTCATGGTGCCCGTCCCGGAGTGCCAGGCACCGGACGGGAAGACCATCCCCGGGACGGCGCGCACGATGTTCAACAACAGCCTCGGCCAGGAGGGCCGCGATCCGGGCTGCACCTGGAAGACCGTCGAGAAGGTCACCGGGATCCGGGTCGACCACTTCGTGATGGTCAACTTCGACGCCGTCAAGACACTCTCCACCGCCGTCGGCGGCGTCGAGGTGTGCGCGGCCAAGGACATCAACGACCCGGACTCGCACCTGCGGATGAGCAAGGGCCGACACGTCGTCCAGGGCGACGAGGCGCTCGCCTTCGTCCGTACCCGGCACGCCGTCGGGCTGGGCGGCGACCTCACCCGAATACCGCTGCAGCAGCAGTTCATCGGCTCGATGATCCGCTCGATCAAGAGCAGCGACACCCTCACCAACCCGGCCAAGCTGTGGAAGCTCGCGGACTCCGCCACCAAGGCGCTCACCGTGGACTCCGGGATCGGCAGCGTGGACAAGCTGAAGGACCTCGCGCTGGACCTGAGCAAGGTCGACAGCGGGAAGATCACCTTCGCCACCGTGCCGGTGCTGGACGACCCGGCGGACGAGAACCGGCTGGTGCTCAAGCAGCCGGACGCCGCCCAGCTGTTCTCGATGGTCGGCGGCGACCGCTCGCTGACCGAGCCGGCGGCGGGGGCGGCGGTGCCTGAGGCCCCGGCGGCGACGGCGCCTGCGGCCACGCCTGCTCCGGCTGCTCCGGCAGCTCCGGCTGCTCCGGCAGCTCCTGGGGGTGCGGCGTCAACAGCCGCCGCGATCGACGCCAAGGACCTGCGGGTGACGGTGCGCAACGGCACCGGGACGCCCGGGCAGGCGCAGCAGACCGTCGACCGGCTGGTGGCGAAGGGCTACGCCAAGGCCGCCACCGCCGCCAACGCGCCCGTCGCGACGACCACCTCGATCGCCCACCCGGCCGGGAAGGCCGCCGAGGCGGCGGCGCTGGCCGCCGCGCTGGGCCTGCCCGCCGGCGCCGTCAAGGCCGACCCGAAGCTGGGCGCCCGGGAGGGGCTGGTGCTGGTGCTCGGCAAGGACGCTCCGGCGGCGGCCGCCGCCGAGGCCGCCGCGACGCCGGCCCCGGTGCCGAGCGAGGCTCCGAAGGACCTCCAGCGGGTCCAGGGCGACGACATCGACGCCTGCGCGAAGTAGTCCCTCCTACTGGGGAACGCCGTTCAGTGGCTCGACCGACGGCTCGGGTTCGACCGACGGCTCGGGCTCGACCGGGGCGAGCAGGCCGTCGTGCTCCCGGTACTCCTCGCCGGTGCGCGGGCAGACCCAGCGGTCCGTTCCGGCCGGTCGCAGCGGTTCGCCGGCCCGGCCGACCCACTTGATCCGACGGGCCGGGACCCCGGCCACCAGGGCGAAGTCCGGGACATCCCGGTGCACCACCGCGCCGGCCGCGACCAGCGCCCAGCGGCCCACCGTCACCCCGGCGACCAGGACGGCGCGGCCGCCGATCGAGCAGCCCCGGCGGAGTGTCACCCCTCGGGCGTGCCAGTCCTCGCCGCGCTTGAGCCGGCCGTCGACGTCGACCGAGCGCGGGTAGAGGTCGTTGGTGAGCACCGCCGCCGGTCCGACGAAGACGCCGTCCTCGAGTACCGCCGGCTCGTAGACCAGGGCGTGGTTCTGCAGCTTGACCCGGTCGCCGATCCGCACCCCCGGGCCCACGTACGCGCCGCGGCCGATGATGCAGTCCGCGCCGATCACCGCGTCCTCGCGGACCTGGGCGAGGTGCCAGACCGTCGTCCCGGCGCCGAGCACGGCGCGCCCGTCGACATCGGCGGTGGGTTCGACCCGGGCCCCGGAGCCCTCGGAAACGGCGGCGGACCCGCCCTCGACTGTCCCCATGGCGCCCGACGATAGCGTCGGGCGCGGGGACGGGAGGGCGGGTCCGCGGGATTGGCCGGATGGTGCCTCGGGCGCGTTCGGCCGTGTCCTCGGCCGTGTCCGGCCGCGTTCAGCCGCGTTCGGCCACCACGTCCGTGCTGGACGGGGCGCGGCTGCCGATCACCCTGCGGGCCAGCGAGCGGGGCGAGGTGAGGAAGCCGAAGCCCCAGCTGAGGTGCATGGTCGCGAAGGCCACCGCGAGCAGCGCCTTCGCCTTGGGCGACAGGCCGCGCCCCTCCTTCACCGCGCCGGCGGCGATGCCGAGCACATAGATGCCGGGCAGGGCCAGGAAGGCCGGGTGGACGGCCAGGCCGAGCAGCAGTCCGAGCGTCACCCCGGCGAAGGCGGTGGGGGGCGCGAGGTAACGCAGGTTGACCGAGCCGCGGTGGTAGCGGGTGACCACCCGGCGCCAGCGGCCGTAGTCCTTGTACTGCTTGGCCAGGGCCTTGATGGTGGGCCGGGGCCGGTAGGTGACGCGCAGCTGGGGGGTGAACCACACCAGGCCGCCGTCCTGGCGGATCCGGTAGTTGAGCTCCCAGTCCTGGGCGCGGACGAACTCCTCGTTGTAACCGCCGAGGCGCTCCAGCACCTCGCGCCGGAACACACCGAGGTAGACGGTGTCCGCCGGGCCGGCCAGGCCGCCGGTGTGGAAGGCGGCGTTGCCGACACCGATCTTGGAGGTCATCGCCGCGGCGACCGCGTGCTCCCACTCGGTCTCGCCCTCGGCGTGCATGATGCCGCCGACGTTGGCGGCCTCCATCTCGCCGAGCAGCCGGACCGCCGTGGTGATGTAGCCGGGGGTCAGCAGGCCGTGGCCGTCGACGCGCACCACTATCGGATGGCGGGAACCGCGGATGGCGGCGTTCAGCCCCGCGGGAGTACGCCCTGTGGGGTTCTCCACCGTCCGGACTCTGGGGTCCTCGGCGACGAGTTCGGCGGCGATCTGCGCGGTGCGGTCGGTGGACGGACCGAGGGCGATCACCACCTCCATCGACCCGGCGTAGTCCTGTTCCAGGATGTGCCGGACGGCCGTGCGCAGGTGTCGTTCCTCGTTGAGCACCGGCATGATCACGGAGACCGCCGGCAGCTCCTCAGCAGCCTTGGTGTTCATCGGGGCCAACCGTACCGGTGCGGGCGGGGTGTCGTCTTGTCCCGGTCTGGGCGTCTCCGCCCGGGCGGGCAGGGAGTGTGCGAAGGACCGTCGTAGGAGCTGTCCGGGGTCGCCCGTGGGGCGCACGGAGGAACGTTTCGCCGGCCGGGGCCCACCGTACTCCCCGGTCACGGCGCGCCCTCACCCGGCCCGGCCGAGGGCGCCCCTACCATCCGAGAGATGCCCGTCTCCCCCCGCTCCGCCCAGCCCGAAGACCCGGCCGGCGACCCCTTCGAACGGTCCGGCGACCCGCTCGAACAGTCCACCGACCCGCTCGACCGGAGCGGTGAGCCGCTCGACCGGCCCGGCGGCCCCTCGGAGCGGCGCCGCTTCTGGCCCCGCCGACTGGCCGCCGGCATCGCGTTCAGCGTCCTCGTCACCTCCTGCGGAGGCTGGGCAGTACTGCACGGGATCGGGTCGATCGACCGGGTGGACGCCTTCAGCAACGACCGGGCGCGGCCGGCCGACGACGGCTCCACCACCTTCCTGGTGGTCGGCACCGACGAGCGCGACGGGATCCCGGAGAAAACGCTCAAGACCGTGCTGCACGCCGGGGGGGAATCCTGCCACTGCACCGACACGATGATGATCGTCCAGCTTTCCGGGGACGGCTCCCGGGCCGGCGTGATCAGCATTCCCCGGGACTCCTACGTCGACATTCCCGCCCACCGGGACCCGGCCACCCGGCGGACGGTCCCGGCGGGCAAGGGAAAGATCAACGCCGCGTTCGGGATGGGCGGCCCGCAGCTGACCGTCGCCACCGTCGAGCAGAACACCGGGCTGCGCATCGACCACTACCTCCAGGTCGACTTCGCCGGGTTCGTCTCCGCCGTGGACGCCGTCGGCGGGGTCCGGGTCTGCACCGCCAAACCGCTGAAGGACGAGTACTCGGGCCTCGACCTGCCGGCCGGAACCAGCACCCTGGACGGCGCCGGCGCGCTCAAGTACGTCCGGGCCCGGCATGTGGACGGCAGCTCCGACCTGGGGCGGATGCACCGGCAGCAGAAGCTGGTCGCGCAGCTGCTGCACCAGGTGACCAGCGGCGGAGTCCTGCTCAACCCGGTCCGGCTGGCCCGGGCGACCGACAGTCTGCTCGCCTCGGTCAAGGCCGACAAGGGGCTCTCGGCGGACGACCTGATCACGCTGGCGACCCGGATGAAGGAGCTGACGGCCGGGCGGGCCGACTTCGTGACCGTGCCGCTGGCCTCGGTGGACCACCCGGTCGCCGGCTGGGGCTCGACGGTGCTCTGGGACAAGGAACGGGCCCGGGCGCTGTTCGACGCGGTGCGGGAAGGGCGGCCGCTGACGGCGGAGAACGGCGGGGCGGGCGGGACCGGTGGCGGAGCGGGAGGGGCGGAGCCTTCGGCGGCCCCGGCTACGGCTACGGCAGCGGGGGCAGGTGGCGGGGCGGCAGCGGGG
>NZ_LGDO01000526.1:0-33730 GCF_001279805.1 Streptomyces sp. XY431 | reverse complement strand
CGGCTGCCTCGTTCCCCGCCCCGGGCGCTTTCCCCGCCCCGGCCCCCCAGGCCCCGGGCGGCTTCGGCCCGGCCGGCCCCGCAGCACGCGGCGGCACCCAGGGCGGCCTGCGCTCGGCCGAGGAGCCGTCCGGGTTCGCCGGCTACGGCGGGGGGCCGCTGCCGCCCGAGGCCCGCCGCGTACGCAAGGGCTACACCGCCGAGGGCGCCGGAACCGCCGAGGAGGCCGACTTCCTCCTCGCCGGCGCGCCCGCCCCGTTCGCGCCCCCGCCCGGACCGCCGGTCCCGGACGAGCGGCTGCTCGACTACCCCGTGCTCGAACTGCTCGGCCCGGACGGCGACACCGACCGGCGCGGCACCCTGCACCGCGTGTTCCGTCCGGGTGCGGGCATCCGGACGGCGGTCGGCCCGTACGGCGCCCGGCTGCAGCGCCTCCCGATGCCGCTGCACGCGGTGCCGCCGCGGGTCTCGGCCGGCTCCTTCGACCACCGCTTCGACGCCGCCGCGCCCGCCGACATCCCGTCCGACGGCACCTGGCACACCGTCACGATCGACGACATCGCGGTGAGCGTCCGGCCCGAGTACGTCGCCGTGCCCGCGGTCGAGGAGCGGGTCTACGCGACCCTGGTGCTCACCAACGGCACCGCCCGCGCCGTGCTCGCCGGTCCGGTCGAGGTGACCGTCGACGACGAGTTCCTGCTCACCGGGGCCCTGCCCACGCTCGCCCCCGGCGGTGTGCGCCGACTGGGCATCGGTGTCGCCGAGTCGGTCGAGGTGACGCGCCGTACCGAGCTGCACGAGTCCACCGCGGGCATGCTGAACAGCAGCACCGTGCTCGACCACCGGGTACGCGTCGAGCTGGCCAACCGGCTCGGCCGCCCGGTCACCGTCGAGGTCCGCGAACGGGTACCGGTCAGCTCCGACGCCGATGTCCGGATCGAGGAACGGCCCGGCTGGCACGCACCGGACGAACCGTCCCCCGAGTGCCCGCCCGGCACCCGGCTCCGGCGGGTCGACCTGCCGCCGGGCGGCCGGGCCGAGCTGGACGGCGGCTACCAGATCAGAATCCCGGCCGGAAAGGCCATCGTCGGCGGAAACCGGAGGAACTGAACGATGACCGTCACCCCCCTCCCCGGCGCCGCGAGCGCGGGCGCCCCGGGGCCAGGCACCCCAGGCGCCCCAGGCACCACCGCCCCCGCCCTCACCAACCCGCACCCCGTCACGCCCCTTCCCGTCACCACCGTCACCTGCCTGGAGGACCGCGCCCGGGTCGGACGCACCGCCTCCCTGGACCTGACCGCCGGCGTCCAGCGGCTGCGGCTCGGCCCGCTCACCGCCCTCGCCGTCGACCGCACCCTGCGCGCCGAGTCGGACACCCCGGGCGTACGCGTCCTGGACGCCCGGATCACCCGCGCCTGGACCCCTCGCGCACCCCTGCCGCCCGGCCCGGACGACTCCGAGCTGCGCCACCGGCTGCACGGGCTGGAGGTCCGGATCCGCGAGGAGGAGCGGCTGACCGACCGGCTGGAGGCCCGGCTGGCCCTGCTCGCCCAGCTCAGCACCGATCTGCTGCGGGAGGTCGGCGAGGGCGCCGGCGCCGGCGAGGTCGAACGCACCCGCTGGCACCGCGAGCTGGACCGGGTCGACACCGGCCGCGAGCAGCACAGCGAGGAACTGCGCGCCGCCCGGGTCCGGCTGCGCCGGCTGGAGGTGGACCGCGCCGCGGCACTCGGCGCCCTGGAGGAGTCCGAGGAGCGGCCCGCCGAACTGGTCGCCCACCTCGAACTCACCGTCGAGGCCGCCGCGGCCGGCCCGGCCCGGCTCACCGTGCACCACCTGGTGCCGTGCGCCCTGTGGCGGCCGTCCTACCGCGCCACCCTGGCCGACGGCGTGCTGCGGCTGGAATCCGAGGCGGTGGTCTGGCAGCGCACCGGCGAGTCCTGGGACGGGGCCCGGCTGACCTTCTCCACCGCCCGGTCGGCGCTGGCCACCGAGCCGCCGGCGCTCGTCGAGGACGTGCTGACACTGCGCGATCGCACCTCCGAGGAGAAGCGCGCCGTCGAGGTCGAGCTGCGCGAGGAGGCGATCTCCGAACTGGGCCCGGACGGCGTGGTGCCGGGCGTGGACGACGGCGGCGAGGTGCGGGTGCTGAACGCCCCGGCCCCGGCCACCGTGCCGTCCGACGGCAAGGCGCACCGGGTGCCGCTGGCCGCCTTCGACGGTCCGGCGCACAGCGAGTTCAGCTGCGCGCCGGAGCTGTCGCCGCTGGTGACCCAGGTGGTCCGGTTCCGCAACACGGCCGGCCACCCGCTGCTCGCCGGGCCGGTCGAGCTGGTCCGCGGCAGCGGATTCACCGGGCGCGGGCAGCTGCCGTTCACCGCGGCGGGCGCCGACACCGAGCTGTCCTTCGGCAGCTCGGACGGCTACCGGGTGGTGCGGGAGACCGAGGAGCGCCGGTCCACCGCGGGCCTGAGCCAGCGTTCGGTGACCACCCGCACGGTGCGGCTGCACCTGTCCCGGTTCTCCGGCCCGGAGGAGCGGGACGAGCAGCTGGTCGCGGTGCGCGAACGGGTGCCGGTCTCCGAGGTGGCAGCGGTGGAGGTGCGGCTGCGCAAGGAGGAGTGCTCACCCGTGCCGGACGCCTTCGACGCCGAGGGCATCGTGCGCTGGGACGTCCCGCTCGGCCCGGGCGCCCGCCGCACGCTGACCCTGGTGTACGAGATCTCCGCCTCCTCCAAGGTGGCCGGCCTGTGAGCGGCGGCGGCCCGGGCGCCCGTCCGGGCCCGGCCGGAGCAGGTACAACAGGAGCATGATCCTGCACCTCGCTCCCCTGGACGACTGGCTGGCCGACCCCGGGCGGCCGTACGCGACCGCCTCGCTGCTCACCGACGGGTTCATCCACTGCTCGGCGGACGAGCCGACCGCGCTGGCCGTGGCCAACACCTTCTTCGCCGACACCCGCGGACCTCTGATGGTGCTGCTCATCGAGGAGTCACTGGTGGAACCGATGGTCAAGTGGGAGGCCCCGAACGGCGCACCGCCGCCCGGGGCCACTCCCGGGGTGCTGTTCCCGCACATCTACGGGCGGCTGAACCGCACGGCCGTGGTCGGCCTGGAGAAGGTCGAGCGCGGCCCGGACGGCCGCTGGGCGTCCCTCTCCCCCTGGAGCTGACGCCCGCCCGGCCGAGGGCCCTACAACCAGCCCCGCTCCCGGGCCGCCATCCCGGCCTGGAAGCGGGTGGTGGCACCCAGCTCGCGCATCAGCGACTGGAGCCGGCGCTGGGTGGTCCGGGCGCTCCAGCCCAGCGAGCGGGCGATCGACTCGTCGGTGAGGCCGGCCGCCAGCAGGCCGAGCAGCTTGCGGTGGTCGGCCTCCGGCTCCAGTGCCCCGTCCCCGGTGCCGATCGCGGCCTGCAGCTGGACGGCCCGCTCCCACTCCGCCTCGAAGAGCGTGTCCAGGGCCTGGAGCAGTGCCGAGGGGTGGATCACATAGGCGGCGTCGAGGACGCTGTCGCCGACGCTGATCGGGATGATCGCCATCCGGTCGTCCGACATGACCATCTTCATCGGGAGCACCGGCCTGACCCTGGCCTCCTCCCCGTCGGCGACACCGGCCAGGATGTTCTTCTCCAGCCGGCCCGGCCAGGCCACCGCCTCCCGGTCGTAGATGGTCCGGAACCGCACGCCCTCCCCCAGCCGCTGCCGCTGCAGCGGAATGTTGGCGACCGGGTCCTGGATGTAGGGCGGGCAGTCGAAGCCGCGGATCTGGTACTGGCTGGTCCCGGTGATGTGCTCCAACCGCTGGGCTATCGCCTCGCCGCCGGTCAGCACCTCGACCGAGTGCGCCGGGTCGGTGTACCGGGACGCCTCCCGGAAGGCGTCCATCAGCCGGTGCATCTCGGCCCGGGCGTGCCGCAGTTCGGACTCCCGGTGGCCGATCAGGGTGCCGATCGCCACGTCCGGGGCGACCGGCAGGAAGCGCTGGCGGTCCACCGGGGCCCGGGTGGCCATGCCCTGCTGGGCGAGCCGGTCCAGGGCCCGCAGGCTCTGCTGGGGGGTCAGGTCGCAGAGCCCGGCGAGGTCCTCGGCCGTGGACTGCGGGTTGGCCACCAGCGCCGCGTAGACCCGCCCGTCCGGCCCGGCCAGTCCCAGAGCGCTGAGTGGTGCATCGGACACGGCGTCGCTCCCCCGTTCGCCTCTCGCCCCCCGCACCGGGTGGCGCACTCCCGCCACCCGGCTGGTCGCGGTCAGGTGGCAATCCTCGGCCACGGATCACCGGGCTGACAAGGTGATCACCCCACGATGCGGTCCGCTTCACAGCAGATCCGCCCAACGACGGAGGGCCTCCCCGCCACTCGGCGGGGAGGCCCTCCGGGGACCGGGGGTCGGGGTGTTACAGCCCGACCTCGCGCATCAGCTGACCGACCTCGGGGTTGGTCAGCCGGCGCAGCCAGCCGGACTTCTGGTCACCGAGCGCGATCGGCCCGAAGTGGGTGCGCACCAGCTTCTCGACCGGGAAGCCCGCCTCGGACAGCATCCGGCGGACGATGTGCTTGCGACCCTCGTGCAGGGTCACCTCGACCAGGTAGTTCTTGCCGACGTTCGAGATCACCTTGAAGCTGTCGGCGCGGGCGTAGCCGTCCTCCAGCTCGATGCCCTTGGCGAGCTGCTTGCCCAGGTCGCGCGGGATCGGGCCCTGGATGGCGGCCAGGTAGGTCTTGGTCACGCCGTACCGGGGGTGGGTGAGGCGGTGCGCCAGCTCACCGTGGTTGGTGAGCAGGATGATGCCCTCGGTCTCGGTGTCCAGGCGGCCGACGTGGAACAGCCGGGTCTCCCGGTTGGTCACGTAGTCGCCGAGGCACTGGCGGCCGTCCGGGTCCTCCATGGTGGAGACCACGCCGGCCGGCTTGTTCAGCGCGAAGAACAGGTAGGACTGGGTGGCGACGGTCAGGCCGTCCACCTTGATCTCGTCGTTCTGCGCGTCGACGCGCTTGCCCTGCTCGGTGACGCGCTTGCCGTTGACCTCGACCCGGCCCTGGTCGATCAGCTCCTCGCAGGCGCGGCGGCTGCCGATGCCGGCCCGGGCCAGCACCTTCTGCAGTCGCTCGCCCTCGGGCTCGCCGAAGGTCTTCGGCAGCTTCACGGCCGGCTTGTCGTGGCGGGCCAGCACCGCGTCCTCGATCCGGGCCTGGAGCTCGCGCGAGCGCTGCGGCTGGCGCCGCGGGTCGCCCGGAGCGGGCGCACCCTCACGGCGCGGCCGCGGGGCCGGGCTGGGCCGGCGCCCGGTGTAGCTGCCGCGGGCCGGGGTGGCGTTGGGGCCGCCGCCGAACTCGGGACGGTCGTACCTGCGCTCCTCGGGCCGCAGCGGGCGGTCCGGGAAGCGACGGTCGTCACGGCGGTCGTCGCGCCGGTCGTCCCGTCGGTCGTCGCGCCGGTCGTCCCGTCGGTCGTCACGGCGGCCGTACGAGCCCGAGCCGGAGCCGGGACGGCCCGCGCCGGAGCCCGGACGACCCGCACCGGAGCCACTGCGGGGCGCACCGGAGCCGCCACGGCCCGAGCCGGAGCCACCGCCGTACGAACCTCCACGCTCACCGGCGCCACCGCGACCCGCACCGGAGCCACCGCCGTACGAGCCCCCGCGCTCACCGGCGCCACTGCGGCCGGAGCCACCGCCGTACGAACCCCCGCGCTCTCCCGAGCCGCTGCGGCCCGAGCCGCCCCCGTAGGAGCCGCCCCGGCCCCCGCCCTGTCCGCCGCGACCGCTGCCGCCGCCGCTGCTGTTCCTGCCGTTGCCACTGCTACGCATCAAAGTGTCCGTACGTCGTTACCGTCTGGGCTGTGCGGTCGTTTCGGCCGACCTCACCGCCCCCTACCGATCAGGCGCAGCCCGACCGGCCTCGCCACTGCCGTCCGCAGCCTTCGCGGCAGCGGCGGCGACCGCCTCCGCGATCATCGTGCCCTCCAGGGACTCCGCTTCCACGTCGTCGACCTCGGGCAGGAACGGGGCGAGCTCCGGCAGCTCGTCCAGGCCGCGGAGCCCCATCCGTTCCAGGAAGTAGTTCGTCGTCCGATACAGGATCGCACCTGTTTCGGGCTCGGATCCGGCCTCTTCCACCAGTCCTCGCTGTACCAGGGTACGCATCACGCCGTCACAGTTCACACCGCGGACGGCGGAGACCCGCGATCTGGACACCGGTTGCCGGTAAGCGACCACCGCCAGGGTCTCCAGTGCCGCCTGGGTCAGACGGGCCTGCTGGCCGTCCAGGACGAAGCGGTCGACGGCCGGGGCGCAGGTGGCGCGGCTGTGGAAACGCCAGCCCCCGGCCACCTGCCGCAGGTCGAAGCCCCGACCCTGGGCGGTGTACTCGGCGGACAGCCCGCGCAGGGCCGAGGCCACCTCCGCGCGCGGGCGCCCCAGCACGGCGGCCAGGTGGTCCTCGGCGGCCGGCTCGTCGACGATCATCAGGATCGCCTCCAGCTCCGCCCGCAGCCCCGGCCCGTCCTCCACCGGGAGGCCGCCGGGCAGGTCCTCGGAAAAATCCTCCGGAAAATCGTCGGCAAGGTCCTCGGGAAGGTCCTCGGCAAGGTCCTCGGGAAGGTCCTCGGCAAGGTCCTCGGGAGAGTCCGCCGGAGAAGTCGACGGGGCCGACTTCTGGTGCACCACCTCCACCGGCGCCACCTCGACCGCCACCGCCGCGACGGCGGCCACGACCGCGGGGACGGCCCCGGGAACCGTCACCGGACCGTCCTCCAGGACGCTCGGCGCCGGTTCCTGCCACTCCTCGGCCCTCGGCTGCCCCGGCACCCCCAGCGCCCGCCTGGCCGGCCGTCCACCGCCCGCCTCGCCGTTCCCGACCGTCATCGCCCGTCCTCCTCGCCCTTCACCGACGCCGCCGACGCCGCCGCCGATGCCCGCGACGACGCAGCCGCCTCGTCCGCCGGCCGGTCGAACTCGTCCGTCACCTCGATCGCGCCCCGGTCCGCCTCGGCCACCCAGCGCACCACCAGCTCGCCGAGCGCGTCCGGCTGCTCGAAGGCCAGCACCCGCTCCCGGTACAGCTCCAGCAGCGCCAGGAAGCGGGCGACCACCACCATGGTGTCCGGGGCGTCCGCGACCAGCCGCTGGAAGGTGGCCTCGCCCAGCTCGGCCAGCAGGTCGACCACCAGACCGGCCTGCTCGCGCACGCTCACCGGCGGGCTGTGGATGTGGTCGACGTAGACGACCGGCGGGGGCTTGGGCGTCATCGCCCGGGCGGCGAGCTGCGCGAAGCGCTCGGTGCCGATGCTGATCACGACCTCGGGCAGCAGCGCGGCGTACCGGGGCTCCAGGCCGACGCTGCGCGGGCGCCGGAGCAGCTCGGCGGCCCAGCGCTCGCCGAACAGCGCCGCCGCCCGCTTGTAGGCCCGGTACTGGAGCAGCCGGGCGAAGAGCAGGTCGCGCGCCTCCAGCAGGGCGAGGTCCTCCTCGTCCTCGACCTCGGCGGCGGGCAGCAGCCGGGCCGCCTTGAGGTCGAGGAGGGTGGCGGCGACCACCAGGAACTCGGTCGCCGCGTCCAGGTCCCAGTCCGGTCCCATGGCCCGGATGTGGGCGAGGAACTCGTCGGTGACCGTCGCCAGCGCCACCTCGGTGACGTCCATCCGGTGTTTGGCGATCAGGCTCAGCAGCAGGTCGAACGGGCCCTCGAAGTTGTCCAGCCGGACCCGGAAGCCGCCCTGCGGCCCATCGGCACCCGGTCCGCCCGCTCCGCCCTCGCCGCCGGCGCCCACCGCGCCCACGGCGGCCGACGCGCCGGGCTCCGCCGCAGCGACGGCGGCGGCCTGGGCGACGACGGGGCTCTCGGACGTGCTCGGCATGACGGTCCATCTTCGCCCGGCAGCACCGGCCGGCCCGCACCGGGGCCGCCGACACGCCGGTCCCCTCCGGCCCCGCAGCCGCCCGTACGGCCGCCGCACGGCCCGGAACCCGCCCGGGACCCCCCGCGGCCGCGAGACACAGGCTCAGCGCCCGCACAGCCGCTGTTCCGGGGCCCGCCGGCCTCGCCACGCCGCCCCGCGGCCCGCCAGGACGGCCGCAGCCCCTCCCGGACGCCGACCATCGCACGACCCGCGAACCGCGACCCGCCCCGGACCCCCCGCGGCTCCGGGGCACGGGCTCAGCGCCCGCGCAGCCGCCGCACCAGGATGCTGGCCTCGCCGCGCTGCTCCAGGTCCGCCAGGACGACCGCGATGGCCTCCCGCACGATCCGGCCCCGGTCCACCGCCAGGCCGTGCTCACCGCGGAGCACCAGCCGGGTGTGCTCGAGGTCCATCAGCTCCTCGGCGGACACGTACACGGTGATCTTCTCGTCGTGCCGCTCGCGCCCGCTGGGGCGGCGGGGGGCACGGCCACGCGGACGGGGCCGCCCCGCGGCACCCGTCTGGTCCTCGACCGCACCGGCGTGCTGGCGCGGCGCCGGGGCCGAGGTCCGGCCGCCCGGCTGTGCGGGGGCGGGCACGGAGGCGCCCGCCGTACCGGTCTCGCGGCGCGTGCTCCGTCGGCCGCCCGCCTGGTCCCCGGACCGGTCCGCGCCGCTCCCGGCGCGCTCCGGTCCCTCGCCGCCGTCGGCCGGGCCGACGCCACCGGCCGCGGTGACCTCGTCGGCGCCCTCGGCGCCGTCCGGGTCACCGGCGCCGTTGACCGCCCGGACGGTCTCCGGTCTGGGCGCCTCGACGGCCGAACGCGACGCGAGGGACGGCGAGAGCGCCATCCCGCCGGTGGTTCGGAACAGCTCGTCGGCCCCCGGGAGACTCACTCGGCGGGGCGGCACCGGTCGAGCACCTCCCTGGCGAGCTGACGGTAGGCGGCGGCACCGACCGAATTGGTCGCGTACGTCGTGATCGGTTCGCCGGCGACGGTGGTCTCCGGGAAGCGCACGGTCCGGCCGATGACGGTGTGGAAGACGTGCTCGCCGAACGCCTCGACGACGCGCGCCAGCACCTCGCGGCTGTGCACGGTGCGCGAGTCGTACATGGTGGCGAGGATGCCGTCCAGCCGCAGCTCCGGGTTGAGCCGCTCGCAGACCTTCTCGATGGTCTCGGTGAGCAGCGCGACACCGCGCAGCGCGAAGAACTCGCACTCCAGCGGCACGATCACGCTGTGAGCGGCCGTCAGCGCATTGACCGTCAGCAGGCCCAGCGAGGGCTGGCAGTCGATGATGACGAAGTCGTAGTCGGGCAGCAGCGGCCTCAGGGCGCGCGCCAGCGCGGACTCCCGGGCCACCTCGCTGACCAGCTGCACCTCGGCGGCGGAGAGGTCGATGTTGGACGGCAGCAGGTCCATGCCCGGCACGGCCGTCTTCAGCAGCACCTCATCGGCCGTCAGTCCGCGCTCCATGAGCAGGTTGTAGACGGTGACGTCGAGTTCCATCGGGTTGACGCCGAGTCCGACGGAGAGGGCGCCCTGCGGGTCGAAGTCGACGAGCAGCACCCGGCGGCCGTACTCGGCGAGCGCGGCACCCAGGTTGATGGTCGACGTGGTCTTGCCGACGCCGCCCTTCTGGTTGCACATCGCGATGATCTGGGCGGGGCCGTGCTCGGCCACCGGCGCCGGGATCGGGAAGTACGGCTGCGGACGTCCGGTCGGGCCGATCCGCTCGCGGCGCTGCCGCGCGGCGTCGGGGGCGAGCGTGGCCGCGTACTCGGGGTCCGGCTCGTACTCGGCGTCGGGGTCGTCGTAGGCGCCGTAGGCGAACTCGCCGTAGGCCAGGCCGTGGGCCGGCAGTTCGGCGTCGTAGTCGGTCACCGTGGTCACCTGTGCTGTGTTCTGGCGTGCTTCGAAAGTACGGAGAGCGACCGAGCCGACCTCGGCCGAGCCCACGGAGGCCTGCCTGGCCCCGGACTCCCCACTCGGCTGGCCGGCGGTGTGCTCCGCCAGCCCTGGCTGACCACCCCCGGGAGCAAATGTCGACTCATTCACAAGTCGTCTTACCTCCTTGGGCATCCAGGACTCTATGTCGATTCGTCAGCGTGGCAGCATGCCGACGGTTTGCGACTCTAGGCCGTTCAAGGCGTTCGCAGCAACACAATCCACGGTAGTGGGCAGGATGTGTCGACTATCGGGCAACCCTCTGTCAAGGGATGTGAGGGCCCTTGACCCTAACGTTTCTGCGGTGGGGTGACACGACCCACAGAAATTGACGACAGAGCGACCCACCCGTTCCGCCCTCGAAGTCGTCACGGGGTTCACCCGTCGTTCACACCGCCGGCGGGGGCTCGGCGCCACCCCGTGGACGGGCACGGCGAAGCCCCCGACCCGAGGACATCGGGTCGGGGGCGACGCGGGGTCAGGCTCAGGCGAGCACGGACTCCAGGGAGACCGACTCCAGGCCGAACGCCTCGGCGACGGCGGCGAAGGTGATCTGGCCCTCGTGGACGTTCAGACCCTTGGCGAGCGCGGCGTCGCGGCGCAGCGCGTCCTTCCAGCCCCGGTTGGCCAGCTCGACGACGTACGGCAGCGTCGCGTTGGTCAGCGCGTAGGTGGAGGTGTTCGGGACGGCGCCCGGCATGTTGGCCACGCAGTAGAAGACCGAGTTGTGGACCTGGAAGGTCGGCTCGGCGTGCGTGGTCGCGTGCGAGTCCTCGAAGCAGCCGCCCTGGTCGATGGCGATGTCGACGAGCACGGAGCCCGGCTTCATGCGGGAGACCAGCTCGTTGGTGACGAGCTTCGGGGCCTTGGCGCCCGGGATCAGCACCGCGCCGATGACCAGGTCGGCCTCGATGACGGCCTTCTCCAGCTCGAAGGAGTTGGACATGATGGCCTTGATCTTCGTGCCGAAGATCTTGTCGGCCTCGCGCAGCTTGTTGATGTCGCGGTCCAGCAGGGTCACGTCGTAGCCCATGCCGATGGCGATGGTGGCCGCGTGCCAGCCGGAGACGCCGCCACCGATGACGACGGCCTTGGCCGGGTGGGTGCCGGGGACGCCGCCCGGGAGGGTGCCGCGGCCGCCGGCCGGGCGCATCAGGTGGTACGAGCCGACCTGCGGGGCCAGCCGGCCCGCGACCTCGGACATCGGGGCGAGCAGCGGCAGGGCGCCGTTGGCGAGCTGCACGGTCTCGTACGCGATGGCGGTGGTGCCGGAGGCGACCAGCGCGTCGGTACCGGCGCGGTCGGCCGCCAGGTGGAGGTACGTGAAGACCGTCTGGCCCTTGCGCAGGCGGTGGTACTCCTGCGCGATGGGCTCCTTGACCTTCAGCAGCAGGTCGGCGGTGGCCCACACCTCGTCGGCGGTGGGGAGGATGGTGGCGCCGGCGGCCACGTACTCCTCGTTCGGGATCGAGGAGCCGACACCGGCGTTGTCCTCGATGTAGACCTCGTGTCCGTTGCGGACGAGCTCATGCACGCCGGCGGGCGTGATGGCCACGCGGTACTCGTGGTTCTTGACCTCGCGGGGGATGCCGACCTTCACGGCTAAACACGTCCTCTTGCCATGGGGGTCCCTACCGGAGAAGACCGGCGGGCGACGCGCACGGGGGGAAGCCTCCGGATGGCACCGGGGCACGGCTCGATGCGCGACTGAGTACGAGTGTAATGAAGCCCAGGCGGCGTGTCAGCCTTCCAAAGTGAATAAATCTGCCGAGCTCATTGGCAGGTTCGTAGGCTTCCATCGCGATCTTCCTGTCAAAGCCGCGCTGACCGGGCATATTCGACAATACTCCCGAATCGGGACCTACCACCCGGCGGAGGCCCGTTCCCGCAGCTCGGCGAGGGCGGCGGCGACGGCCTCCCGGCCCCGTTCGTCACCGATCCGGCGCAGTACCGAGAGCGATGCCCGGTACTCCCGCTCGGCCTCGTCGAACCGGCGCTGGGCCGCGTGCGCCTCGGCCACCCGGGCCAGCAGCCGGGCCTCGGCGGCCTGGTCCCCCATCGACTGCCGGACCCCCAGCGCCCGGCCGTACCAATCGGCGGCGCGCACGGCATCGCCGAGCGCCCGGTGGCAGCCCGCCGCGCCCTCCAGCGCGCGGGCACAGAGCGCCTCGTCGTCGGCGGTCCTGGCGTGCTCCAGGGCAGCCCGGTAGTGCCCGGCGGCCTGTTCCCAGCGGCCCGCAGCGGCCTGGAGGTCGCCCAGGTTGAGCAGCGCGGCCGAGGCCCGGCGCGGCCGGCCGTGGCGCTCGGCCACCGTCAGCACCAGCTCGTGCAGCTGGTGGAGGTCGGCCGGGGCGGCGGCGCCGGTCAGCGGCAGCGACCGGAGCAGCGCGGTGACCAAGCGGCCCGCCGAGCCGTCGAGATCCCCCTGCCCGATCGCGTCGGCGACCGCGCCGAGCAGCGGGTCCCGCTCGCCGAGCAGCCACTCCCGGGCATGGGCGGCGGACTTCAGCCGCAGCGGACCGGGCAGCGGATCGGGCCCGGCGCCCTCGGACGGGTCGAGCAGCGAGCGGGCCGACTCGGTGAGCCGGACCAGCCGCTCCAGCAGCCGGGCCCGGGCCAGCTCGATCTCGGCGGGCCGGTCGTCCCGCTCGCGCAGCCGGACCAGCCGGGGGTGGAGCCGGCCGGGGACCCGGTAGCGGGCGGTGCCGTCCGCGGCCGGCGGCTCCTCGGCCAGCAGCTCCCGCTCGGCGAGCGCGGCCAGGGTCGTCGCGGCCTCCGGGGCCGGACAGCCGACCAGCGCGGAGGCGGTGCGGGGGTCCGCGGACTGGGCGGGGGCCAGGGTGAGCGCGCGCAGCATCCGGGCCTGCGCGGCGGTCAGACCGGCGTAGGCCAGGGTGAAGGCACCGACCAGCGGGTCGTTGTCGGGCACCGGGACGGGTTCGGCGGGCTCCGGCCCGGGCCGGACCCAGGCGGCCGGGTCACGGGCCGGCTCCTCCGGCGGGGCCACCGCGGCGGTCGGCTCCGGCCCGGTCGCGGCCGCCCCGCGCCGCCCCTTGCCCCGCTCCCCCTTTCCCTTCCCGTTCGCCGCCGGCTCCCGGGCGCCCTTCTGCGCCGGGGGGTCCACGGGCTCCGCCGACTCCTTCGCGCCCTCCGGCTCCGCCTTCCCGGCCTCGGCGACGGCCCGCAGCAGCTCCTTCGCCGCCTCCGTCACCGCCAGCTCCGGCTTGCCGCGCAGCCGCCCGGCCATCAGCCGCAGCGCCGCCGGCTGGGAGCCGCAGGCCTCCGCCAGGTCCGCCGCGCCGACCGGGTCGCAGCCGATCCTGGTGCCGCCGACCAGGTCGCCGAGCAGCTCGGCCGCCGCCGACCGGTCGAGCCCGCCGAGGATGACGGGATCGATGTCCTCGATCCCGGTGAGCGGCCCGGCCGTGGTGGCGAGCACCAGACAGCCGGGCTCGTCCGCGAGCAGCGGCCACAGCTGCCCGGCGTCCCGGACGTCGTCCAGCACCAGCAGCACCCGCCGCCCGGCCAGCGCGGCGCGCAGCGCGACGCACGCCGGATCGTCCCGGCCGTCCCCGGCGGCGCCGGGCAGCGGGACGTGGGCGGTGTCCGCGCCGAGCTGCTCCAGCAGCCGGCGGGCGGCCCTGGCGGGCGGCACCCGGCCGCCGTCGGGGGCGGACAGCCGGGCGAACAGCACGCCGTCGGGGTACTGGCCGGCGACGGTGACGGCGAACCGGACGGCCAGCGCGGTACGGCCCGAACCGGGCCGCCCGGCCAGCACCAGCACCGGGCTGCGGCCCTCGGCCGGACGCGCGGCGGCGGCCCGGAGCGCGGCCAGCTCGGTGCGCCGGCCGACGAACAGGGCGGGGCCGGCGGGCAGCCGCTCCAGCCCGGGAACGCGCTCGACGGGCGCGCCGGTCCCGGCCTCCATGGTCGCCGTCTTCCTCGCCACCCGTGCCACTCCCGACGTCACCCAGCACCGACCGGCGGCCGCCCGCGACGGACGCCCCGTCTGCGAAGCGTAGTTCGGCCGTCCGCCCCGACCGAGGTGACATCCGGTCGTACGAACCGGTAAATCACCCCCCCGGCCGAAACCCGGCCGACGACCCGACAGAACGCACCCCGCCGTACCCCCGGCCAGGCACACCTCACGAGCAATCCCACCCCGCTTCCCGGAGCCCGCCGAACCCCGCGACCCAAGCCCCCGCCCACCCGGCTCTGACCCCCGCCAGGCACGGACCGCGAGCGAGCCGAAGGGGCGCGCCGGTGCCGAAAGGGTGGGGGCACCTCCCGGCCGGAGGCTGGGGGAAAGCGAGGAGGCCGCGAGGTACGAGCGGCATTGGAGCGCCGACCGTCGGCACCGGAGCAGAGCGCCCCGGAGGCGAGCCGAGCCTACGAAAAAAAGGGCCTAGCGGGCCACGGCGAGTCCGCCGGCCGCAGCGCGTCCAGGCCGCCGGGCCCGTGCAGGGCCGCGTACAGCGCCAGGGTCCCGGTGATCAGGGTCGGGTTGTGCAGCTCGCCGGCGTGGATCAGCCGGACCAGCTCCTCGACCGGCACCCGGGCGGACTCCAGCTCCAGTTCCTCCCCGTGCGCCTCGTACCGCTCCCCCTCGGCCTCGGACAGGTCGGTGGCGAGGAAGAGCCGCAGCGCCTCGTCGGTGCCGCCGGGCGAGGTGTAGAAGTCGACCAGCACCCGCCATTCGCCGGCCTTGCAGTGCGCCTCCTCGTACAGCTCGCGCTGGGCGGCGTGCAGCGGGTTCTCGCCGGGCACGTCGAGCAGTCCGGCCGGCAGCTCCCAGAGGCGCTGGCGGACGGGGTGGCGGTACTGGCGCAGGATCAGCACCCGCTGCCGCTCGTCCAGGGCGAGGACGGAGACCGACCCGGGGTGGGTCTGGTAGTCCCGGCGGGCCCAGCTGCCGTCGGGCATCAGGACCTCCTCGGTGCGCACCCCGGTGACCCGGCCCTGGAAGGGGGTGGTGCTCCCCCGGATCTCCCACTCCTCCGCCACGTCGGCGACATCGGCGGTGCTGCGGTCGTCCATCACGCTCTCCCCTTTTCGTCAGTACGACACAATCTAACGCCGAACGGCGGCCCCGCAGGAATCGCGGGACCGCCGTCCGGGGAACGGACCGGGACTACTGGGCGTCGGCCGGGGCCGTCTTGATCTCGATCGCGGCCTTGACCAGGCCCGCGAACAGCGGGTGCGGGCGGGTCGGCCGGGACTTCAGCTCCGGGTGGGCCTGGGTGGCCACCAGGTAGGGGTGCACCTCGCGCGGGTACTCGACGTACTCGACCAGGTCGCCCTTCGGGGAGAGGCCGGAGAACTGCAGGCCGGTCTTCTCCAGGTCCGCGCGGTAGGCGTTGTTGACCTCGTAGCGGTGGCGGTGGCGCTCCTCGACGTACTGCTCGCCCGCGTAGACCTCGCGGACGATCGAGCCCTCGGCGAGCTTGGCCGGGTAGAGGCCCAGGCGCATGGTGCCGCCCAGGTCGCCCTTGCCGTCGACGATGGCCAGCTGCTCGGCCATGGTGGAGACGACCGGGTGCTTGGCCGCGGCGTCGAACTCGGTCGAGTTGGCCTCGGGCAGGCCGGCCAGGTTGCGGGCGGCCTCGATGACGACGCACTGCAGGCCCAGGCACAGGCCGAGCAGCGGGACCTTGTTCTCGCGGGCGAAGGTGATCGCGCCGACCTTGCCGTTGACGCCGCGGTCGCCGAAGCCGCCGGGGATGCAGATCGCGTCCACGTCGCCGAGCTGCTCGCGGGCGCCCTCGGGGGTCTCGCAGTCGTCCGAGGTGACCCACTTGATCTCGACCCGGGCGTTGTTGGCGAAGCCGCCGGCGCGCAGCGCCTCGGTCACCGACAGGTAGGCGTCCGGGAGGTCGATGTACTTGCCGACCAGGGCGACCTTGACGATGTGCTGCGGCTCGTGGACGCGGCGCAGCAGGTCGTCCCAGGTGGTCCAGTCGACGTCGCGGAACGGCAGGTCCAGGCGGCGGACGACGTAGGCGTCCAGGCCCTCGCCGTGCAGCACCTTGGGGATGTCGTAGATCGACTTGGCGTCGATGGCCGCGACCACGGCCTCCTCGTCGACGTCGCACATCAGCGAGATCTTGCGCTTGATGGCCTGCGGGACCTCGCGGTCGGCGCGCAGCACGATGGCGTCGGGCTGGATGCCGATGTTGCGCAGCGCCGCGACGGAGTGCTGGGTCGGCTTGGTCTTGAGCTCGCCCGAGGGGCCGATGTAGGGGAGCAGGGAGACGTGCACGAAGAAGACGTTGTCCCGGCCGACCTCGTGGCGGACCTGGCGGACGGCCTCCAGGAACGGCAGCGACTCGATGTCGCCGACGGTGCCGCCGACCTCGGTGATCACCACGTCCACGTCCTCGGTCGCCATCCGGCGGATCCGGGACTTGATCTCGTTGGTGATGTGCGGGATGACCTGGACGGTGTCGCCCAGGTACTCGCCGCGGCGCTCCTTGGCGATGACGGTCGAGTACACCTGGCCGGTGGTGACGTTGGCCGAGCCGTGCAGGTTGGTGTCGAGGAACCGCTCGTAGTGGCCGATGTCGAGGTCGGTCTCGGCGCCGTCGTCGGTGACGAAGACCTCACCGTGCTGGAACGGGTTCATGGTGCCCGGGTCCACGTTGAGGTACGGGTCGAGCTTCTGCATCGTCACGCGCAGGCCGCGGGCCTTGAGCAGGGCACCGAGGCTGGAGGCGGTGAGGCCCTTGCCGAGCGACGAGGCGACACCCCCGGTGACGAAGAGGTGCTTGGTCGTCACGGCGCGGCCGTTCGATGCCTTGCCGGAATGGGGCTGTGCCAAGAGGGGGCTCCCGTGGGTCGCGTGTCGAAGGTGACGTGGTGGGAGGCTCGCGGCTCGCCGTCGCGACGGGGGAGGGCGGTGCTTCGCACGGGGCCCAGAGGGTCGTCGGTTCGGCCGGTCCGGGGCGTTTGATCCCACCGGTCCACGGGATACCAGGGTATCAGTGACCCGGCCCGGACGCGTTCCGGCCCGCCGTCGGCGGGCCTCGGGGGCCCGGTTTCCGGTCGGGGAGCCGCAGGGGCGCTCCCGGGGCGCACGCCAGGCGCACCACCGGCGCACCATCCGGCGCTACCGTCACAGCCGTCGCACCACCCGCCCGTCCGGGCCACCCGGCGGCGGCCCGGGGCGCTCGGCCGGGCCATCACCGGACCCCCACTTCGTGCCATCCGGAGCTGATCCTTCCGAGCCATCCTGACGGCCACTCCCGCAATGCGCGGTATTTCCGCCGAAATGCGGCGCCACACCGCGCTGCGCCCGCGTGCTTCGCCCCTTTCGTCCGTCGTAAGCTGCTCGGACGCATCGCCGACAACACGAGCTCGCGGAGGGCGTGGGAGGGTCAGGAACCTCTCGGTCCCCGATGCGCGACCGGACCTCCCCGCAGTGCCGCTCCTCCCACCCACCCAGAGGCTCGACCGAGCCCTCGCGGATGCTCCGGCAAGGCCCGCCACCACCCCACGGAGGGCCGGACGTCCCGGGGTGGCGCCGGTCCCGCGGTCCCGCTGGCTCTCCCTCGGATCGCCGATGCGTCGTGACCACATTGCGAACTGGAGATCACGTGGCCGGCCGTATCGAGGACTACGCACTCATCGGGGACATGCAGACCGCCGCCCTCGTCAGCAGGGACGGAGCGGTGGACTGGCTCTGCCTGCCCCGGTTCGACTCGCCGGCGGTGTTCGCCGGCCTGCTCGGCACCGACGAACACGGCTTCTGGCGGATCGGCCCCGCCGAGGCGGTGGCCACCGCACTGCCCCACCCGGCCACCGCGCCCGCCGCCGAACCGGCCGGCCCCCCGGCCGTGCTGCCGCGGCTCGCCGACACCGGCGACCTGAGGGTCCCGCCGCCCACCGCGGCCGCCCCCGCCGTGCCCGCCGACCGCCGCCGCTACCGGGGCGACTCGCTGATCCTGGAACAGGAGTGGGACGCCCAGGGCGGCACCGTCCGGGTCATCGACTTCATGCCGCCCCGCCCGCTGGCCGGGAAGGACGCCGTGCCGCAGGTGATCCGGATCGTCGAGGGCGTGGAAGGCACCGTGCGGATGCGCTCCGCCCTGCGGATGCGCTTCAGCTACGGCCGGGTCGTCCCCTGGGTGCACCGGGTGGAGCAGCCCGACGGCGGCCACCGCACCGTCGCCGTGGCCGGGCCGGACTCGGTCTGGCTGGACGGCGAGGCCGACACCTACGGGCGCAACCTCACCACCTACGCCGACTTCACCGTCCGGGCCGGCGAACGGATCGCCTTCGCGCTCACCTGGCAGGCCTCCCACCTGGAGCAGCCGACCCCGCCGGACGCCGAGGGACTGCTCGACGCCACCGCCGACTTCTGGCACGAGTGGGTCGGCCAGTGCACCTACCAGGGTCCCTACCGGGAGGCCGTGGTCCGCTCGCTGATCACCCTCAAGGGCCTCACCTACGCCCCCACCGGCGGGATCGTGGCCGCCCCCACCACCTCGCTGCCCGAGGACATCGGCGGCGAGCGCAACTGGGACTACCGCTACACCTGGCTCAGGGACGCCGCGATCACCCTGTCCTCCCTGCTCCGCACCGGCTACCGGGACGAGGCCAAGGCCTGGCGCGAGTGGCTGCTGCGCGCGGTCGCGGGCGACCCGGAGAACCTCCAGATCATGTACGGCATCGCCGGCGAGCGCGAGCTCACCGAGTCCGCACTCGACTGGCTGCCCGGCTACGAGGGCTCACAGCCGGTGCGGGTCGGCAACGGCGCGGCCGGCCAGCTCCAGCTGGACGTCTACGGCGAGGTCGTCGAGGCGCTGCACCTGGCCCACATGACCGGCCTGGTCCGCAACGACCACGCCCACCACCTCCAGCTGCGGCTGATCGAGTACCTGGAGGACCACTGGACCGAGCCGGACGAGGGCATCTGGGAGGTCCGCGGGCCGCGCCGGCACTTCGTCCACTCCAAGGTGATGGCCTGGGTGGCGGTGGACCGCACCATCAAGCTGCTGGAGCAGACCCCCGAGGACGCCCCGGCCGGCGGCCAGCTGGAGCGCTGGCGGGAACTGCGCGACACCATCCACCGGGACGTCTGCGAACGGGGCTACGACCCCGGCCGCAACACCTTCACCCAGTACTACGGCGGCAAAGAGCTGGACGCCTCACTGCTGCTCATCCCGCAGGTCGGCTTCCTGCCGCCGGACGACAAGCGGGTGATCGGCACCATCGAGGCGATCCAGCGCGAACTGTCCACCGAGGACGGCTTCGTGCTCCGCTACCCGACCCACGACGAGAGCGGCAACAACGTCGACGGCCTCTCCGGCCACGAGGGCGCCTTCCTGGCCTGCTCGTTCTGGCTGGCCGACGACCTCGCCATGATCGGCCGGGTGCAGGAGGCGCGGGAGCTGTTCGACCGGCTGCTGTCGCTGCGCAACGACCTCGGGCTGCTCGCCGAGGAGTGGGACCCGCGGCTCAAGCGCCAGGTGGGCAACTTCCCGCAGGCCTTCAGCCACGTCCCGCTGATCGACACCGCGCTGCGCCTCACCGCCTGCGGCGGCGCCTACCTGTCGGCCCAGCCGGACGGCCCGGCCGCCGACCGGGCCGGCGAGCAGGCCACCGTCTGACCCGCCGCCACCGTCGCTCACCCGTTGCGCTGCACCAGCTCGTCGTAGGTGCTGAGCACCTGGGCGACGGTGGCGGCCTCGTCCGGCCAGGTCTCCGCCTGCTGCCGGCCGGCCGCCGCCAGGCGCTCTCGGCGCTCCGGGTCGGCCAGCAGCTCCCGCACCGCCCGACCGAGCGCCGCCGCGTCGCCGGGCGGGACCAGCACGGCGGCGTCGCCGACCAGTTCGGGGATGCCGCCGACGGCCGTGGCGACCACCGGCACGCCGGCCCGCATCGCCTCCTGCACCACCAGCGACCGGGCCTCCCAGCGGCTGGAGAGCACCAGCACGTCGGCGGCGGCCAGCAGGTCGGACACATCGGTGCGGTAGCCGAGCAGCCGCACCGGCAGCTTCTCGGCGGCCACCCGCTCGCGCAGCCCGGCGGCCTCCGGGCCGTCCCCGGCCAGCAGCACCAGCGGTTCGGGCGTCAGCGCGGCCAGGTCGCGGGCCGCGTCCAGCAGCAGTCCGAAGGCCTTCTGCGGGACGAGCCGGCCCACCGCGAGGACCAACGGGCGGTCCGGACCGCCGAGCAGCGCCGCCCTGGCCCCGGCCCGGGGCAGCCGTGCCTCGGGCATCGGCGGGGCCGCGACCGGGCCGAGCCGGGCGTCGGTGGCGCCGAGTTCGCGGGCCCGGGCCACCAGGTCGGAGGAGGCGCCGAGGACGAGGTCGGCGGCGCGCGCCACCCGGCGCTCCATCAGCCGCTGGAGGCGGCGCTCCATGCCGGTGGCGTCCAGCGCGTGGTGCGAGGTGACCACCAGCGGCGTCTCCGGGCGCAGGCCCGGGAAGCGGCCGGCGGTGCGCAGCGCGAGGTCGGACAGCAGCCCCGCGCGCAGGCCGTGGGCGTGCACCACGTCGGCGCCGGTGAAGGCACGGCGCAGCTCGCCGATCGCGGTGGCGTCGCTGCGGGCGCCCGCGGTCGGGGTGATGTCGACCAGGTGGAACCGCGCACCGGTGCGGGAGAAACCGAACAGCGCGTCCGCGCCGGCGGGGGCGCACACCGTGACGGTCACTCCGTGCGCGACCAGGCCCTGTGCCAAGGAGCGCACATGCGCCCCGATGCCGCCGCTACTGGCGGCCAGGACGAGCACCACGTGCAGCTGCCCCGGTTCGGGGGTGGCTGCGGCTGCCCGGGCGGCGGAATGGTCCACGTCGTCTCGCATCCGACTCGATCAGCTACGCGCGCCCCGGGCGGGGGTTGCCCGCCGGCGGCGCTCGGGACAGGAAGGGCCAGTGTCCAGCCGCCACCATGCCAGGTCGGCGGCCCTCTTGGACAGTCGGCGCCCCCGGCGGGGCGCGTCGTGGCCGGTCCGCGAGGGCCGCCCGGGTTCAGCGGTGGCGGGGGGCGCGGGCCGCAGCGAGCAACTCCTCCGCGTGCGCCCGGCCGAGCTCGGAGTCCTCCAGGCCGGCCAGCATCCGGGAGAGCTCGCGGACCCGCTCCTCGTCGTTCAGCACCTTGACGCCACTGCGGGTCACGGTGCCGTCGTTGGTCTTCTCGACCACCAGGTGGCGGTCGGCGAAGGCCGCCACCTGCGGCAGGTGGGTGACGACGACGACCTGGGCGCTCTCGGCGAGCTTGGCGAGCCGACGGCCGATCTCGACCGCCGCCTTGCCGCCGACGCCCGCGTCCACCTCGTCGAACAGATAGGTGGGGACGGGGTCGGCGCCGGCGAAGACCACCTCGACGGCGAGCATCACCCGGGACAGCTCGCCGCCCGAGGCGCCCTTGGCGATCGGCCGGGGCTGGGCGCCGGGGTGCGGGGCCAGCAGCACCTCGACCTCGTCCACGCCGTGCGGCCCGTAGGCGACCGCCCGGCCCTCGATCTCGATCCCGGACAGGTCGTCGACCTGGCTGATCGCGAAGGTCACCCGGGCGTGCGGCATCGCCAGTTCGGCGAGCTCGGCGGAGACGGCCGCCGCGAAGCGCCCGGCGGCGGCCTGCCGGGCGGCCGAGACCTCGGCCGCGAGTTCGGCCAACTCGCCGCGCAGCGCGGTCTCCCGGGCGCCGAGCTCGTCGATCCGCTCGTCGTCGCCGTCGAGCTCGGAGAGCCGGGCGGAGCCGGACTCGGCCCAGGCGATCACCTCGGCCAGCGAGTTCTCCGGGCCGCCGTACTTGCGCAGCAGCTGGGAGAGCACGGCCCGGCGGTCCTCGACGGCGGCCAGGCGGACCGGGTCGGCGTCCAGGTCGTCGGCGTAGCCGGCCAGGTCGCCGGCCACGTCGGCGAGCAGGTAGCCGACCTCGTTGAGCCGGTCGGCGAGGGCGGCGAGCCGCTCGTCGTGGTGGCGGACGGCGTCCAGCGCGCGGCGGGACTGGGCGAGCAGGGTGCCCGCGTCCAGCGCCTCCGGGTCGGCCGGGTCGCCGGCCAGGGCGGCGTGGGCGAGGGTCGCGGCGGAGGAGAGCGCGTCGGCGTGGCCGAGCCGCTCGGCCTCGGCGGACAGCCCCTCGTCCTCGCCCGCCACCGGTTCGGCGGCGGCGACCTCGTCGAGGCCGAACCGCAGCAGGTCCGCCTCCTGGGCCCGCTCGCGGGCCCGGGTGGTCAGCTCCTCCAGCGTCGAGGAGACCTCGCGCAGCCGGCGGTACACCTCGCGGTAGCGGGCCAGCGGCTCGGCCACCGACTCGCCCGCGTACCGGTCCAGGGCGCCGCGCTGGCGGGCCGGGCGCAGCAGCCGCTGCTGGTCGGTCTGGCCGTGCACGGCGACGAGGTCCTCGCCGAGCTCGGCGAGCAGGCCGACCGGCACGGACCGGCCGCCGACGTGGGCACGGGAGCGGCCCTCGGCGGAGACGGTCCGGCTGATCAGCAGCGCGCCGTCGTCGAGCTCGGCGCCGGCCTCGACGGCGCGGGCGGCCACCGGCGAGCCGGGCGGCAGTTGGAGGCGCCCCTCGACCACCGCGCGCTCGCTGCCGTTGCGCACCAGGCCCGGATCGGCCCGGCCGCCGAGCAGCAGGCCGAGGCTGGTCACCACCATGGTCTTGCCGGCTCCGGTCTCCCCGGTCACCGCTGTGAAGCCGGGGGCCAGTTCGACGACCGCGTCGTCGATGACCCCGAGATCCCGTATCCGCATCTCGTCCAACACGGAGACGACCTTACGAGGTTCCGCACCCGCCGCGCGACGAGCGGCAACGACGCGCGGCAACTCCGTGCCCCCAAGTTCATCCGTTCCGGGCGTTTCCGGACCCGCCGCACCGGGAGTCGGGGCGTTCCTCCGTGCCCGGCCCACTCGGACACCCGCCCCGGGTCGGCCGGACGACCGGGTCCGTCCTGTTACCCGGCCGCTCCGGCCTTTCCGATCTTTCCGGCCCGCTCGGCCCGCCCGGCCTGCTCGGCGGTGGGCACGGTGAACCAGGGCAGGAAGAACTGCGCGAGCGGGCCGATCGCCAGCGCGTACGCGACGGTGCCGACCCCGGCCGTGCCGCCGAGCAGGACGCCCACCGCCAGCACGAGCAGCTCGATACCCGTGCGGATCAGCCGCAGCGAGCCCCCGGTGCGCCGGTGCAGTCCGGTCATCAGCCCGTCCCGCGGCCCCGGGCCCAGCCGGGCGCCGATGTAGAGACCGGTGGCCAGGCCGTTGAGCAGGATCGCGGTGACCATCAGCAGGATCCGGAACGGGAGCGCCCCCGGCGTGCCGACGAAGCGCAGGGTGAGGTCCATCGCGGCGCCGATCAGCAGCACATTGGCGACCGTGCCGACCCCGGGCAGCTGGCGCAGCGGGATCCACAGCAGCAGCACCAGGGCCCCGCAGATGGTGACCCAGGCGCCCACCGAGAGGCCGAAGCTGCCCTGGAGGCCCTGGTGGAACACGTCCCAGGGGTCGAGCCCGAGGCCGGCGCGGAGCATCAGGCCCATGCTGCCGCCGTAGAGGGCGAGGCCGAGGACCAGCTGCGGCAGGCGGCGGCCCAGCGCGTGGGTGTCGCCCAGCACCCGCAGCAGCGGGCCGGGCCGGGCGACCGAACCGGCGGCAGCGGCGGCACCCGCGACGGGGGACGGCGACGCGGGCCCGGCCGGGCACTCGGACGGGGACGGGGACGGGAGGGTGTTCGTGGTGGCCATGGAATCTCCGGGCAGGTGGTACTGCACCGCCGGCGAACCGGCCCGACGGTGGCGGTCTAGACGGCCGCCCTGCCATGATGGCCAAGCCAATACAGCCCACAACAGGGCCAATCACGAGTAAGTGGACTGATCACCTTGGCCGACTGGCAGACCACCGTCGCTCCCCCGGCGCTCGCCCGGCTGCTCTCCACCGCCCGGCTGCCCGAACCGCCCGGCGCCGCCCGCCGCCCCGCCTACCGCGCGCTCGCCGCCCGGATCCGGCTGCTGGTCTCCGAGGGCCGACTGCCGGTCGGCGCCCGGCTGCCCGCCGAACGCGAGCTCGCCCTGGCCCTGGGCCTCAGCCGCACCACCGTCGCCACCGCCTACGAGGCCCTACGGGCCGAGGGGTACCTGCACAGCCGGCGCGGCGCCGGCAGCTGGACCGCCCTGCCCGAGGGCTCCGCCCCGCCCAGCGACGCCCTGCACCCCGTCCCGCCGGACGAGCAGGGCAACATCCTGGACCTCGGCGTCGCCGCGCTGCCCGCCCCGCAGCCCTTCCTCTCCGCGGCCGCCGCCCGCGCCGTCGACCAGCTGCCCGCCTACGCCGCCGGGCACGGCCACTACCCGACCGGCGTCCCGGTGCTGCGCGAGGCCGTGGCCCGCCGCTTCACCGAGCGCGGCCTGCCGACCACCCCGGACCAGATCCTGATCACCATCGGCGCGATGGGCGCCCTGCACCTGGTCCGGCAGGCCCTGCTCGGCCGGGGCGACCGGGTCGCCGTCGAGGCCCCCAGCTACGCCCACACCCTCCAGGCGCTGCGGCTCAGCGAGGCCCGACCGGTCCCCGTCCCCCTCGTCGACGCGCCCCCGGGACCGGGCCACGGGGGCGGGCCGCGCTGGGACCTCGCCGAGTGGCGGCGGGTGCTGGGCGGGGCCGCGCCGAAGGCCGTCTATGTGATCCCCGACTTCCACAACCCCACCGGCGCGCTGATCGACGAGGAGCAGCGGCGCGAGCTGCTCGCCGCCGCCCGGTCCGCCGGCACCGTGGTCCTGGTCGACGAGACCACCGCCGAACTCGGCTGGGGCGTGCCCGAGGAGGTGCCGCTCCCCCGCCCGACCGCCGCGCTGGACCGCGCCGCCCAGGTGGTCACCGTCGGCTCGGCCGGGAAGCTGCTCTGGGGCGGTCTGCGGATCGGCTGGGTGCGCGCCGCCCCCGCGCTGATCCGCCGACTGGCCACCACCCGGGTCTACAGCGACGTCGGCGCCCCCGTGCTGGACCAGCTGATCGCCGCCGAACTGCTGGCCGAGGACCTGCCGGCCGTCCGCGCCCACCAGCTGACCCGGCTGCGGGACACCGCCGAGGCGTTCACCACCGCCCTGCGCGAGCAACTGCCGCACTGGCGCTTCACCGTGCCGCCGGGCGGGCTGTCGTTCTGGGTCGCCACCGGCGGGGTGTCGGGCACAGCGCTGGCCCGGGCCGGCGAGCGGTCCGGGGTCCGGCTCGCGGCCGGCAACCGGTTCGGCTCCGACGGCGCCTTCGAGCACCACATCCGGATCCCGCTCACCGTGCCCGCCCCGGCCGTGCCGGCCGCGGTCCGCCGGCTGGCGGAGACCGCCGCCCGCGCCGAGGACGACGGCGGATGGCGGGGCACCGAGGACAACCAGCCGCTCGCGGTCTGACGGAACGGCGGACCGGACGGACTCGGCATCCTTGCCAGGTCCGCCCGGTCCACCGGGTCCGCGAAAATCAGGCGGTGTCCGCCCGGCCGCGCCAACCGGTCACCGGCAGCGCGAACTTGGCCACCAGCCGGTCGGTGAACGGCGCCCGGTGCAGCCTGGCCAGCCGCACCGGCGTCTGCCCCCGGCGCACCTCCACCCGCGCCCCGGCGGGCAGTTCGACCGAGCGCCGGCCGTCGCACCACAGCACCCCGTGCGGGGTCTTCGGCTGCACCTCCACCGCCAGCACCGAGTTCGGCGAGGCCACCAGCGGCCGGGCGAACAGCGCGTGCGCGCTGATCGGCACCATCAGCAGCGCCTCCACCTCGGGCCAGACCACCGGCCCGCCGCCGGAGAACGCGTACGCCGTCGAGCCGGTCGGCGTCGCACACACCACGCCGTCGCAGCCGAAGTTGGAGACCGGACGGCCGTCCACCTCGGTCACCACCTCGAGCATCCGCTCCCTGGCCGCCTTCTCGATCGAGGCCTCGTTCAGCGCCCAGTCGTGGTGCACCTCGTCACCGTTGGTCCGGACGATCACATCGAGGGTCATCCGCTCCTCGACCTCGTAGTCGGCGTCGACCACCCGCTCGACCACCACCGCCAGGTCGTCCCGCTCGGCCTCGGCCAGGAAACCCACCCGGCCCAGGTTGATGCCGAGCATCGGCAACCCGTGCTCACGCGCCAACTCCGCCCCGCGCAGCAGGGTCCCGTCCCCGCCGGCGACCAGGATCAGCTCGCAGCCGTCGGCCGCGCCCGGCCCCCCGGCCACCGTCTCCACGCCGTCCGGCAGGTCCAGATCGACCGCCTCGGCCGCCAGCAGTCTGATCCGGATCCCCGCCTTCAGCAGGCCGTGCACCAGTCCCTCGACACTGCGCAGCGCCGCCTCGCGGCCCGTGTGCGCGATCAGGAAGACCGTACGTTCATCACTCATGCCCGCTGCCCTCTCCCTACGCCGGCCGGGTCGTCGTCGGCCCGGTACGGCCGCGCCACCCAGCATGACGGACCGGACGTCCGCAGAGCACCCTATCGGGGGCCTTCGGCGACAGCCCGGTCCGCCTCCGCGGGGTCCAGCTGCGGTGCGTCCCGGCGCATCCAGAGGAAGTACTCGACATTGCCCGACGGCCCCGGCAGCGGGCTCGCGGTGACCGCCCGCACACCCAGCCCGAGCTGCCACGCCTGCCCGGCCACCTGGCGCACCATCTCGGCCCGCAGCTGCGGGCTGCGCACCACCCCGCCGCTGCCGAGCCGCTCCTTGCCGATCTCGAACTGCGGCTTGACCATCAGCACCAGGTCCGCGTCCGGGGCGGCGCAGCCGGCCAGCGCGGGCAGCACCAGGCCCAGCGAGATGAAGGACAGGTCCCCCACCACCAGGTCGACCGGGGTGCCGCCGATCATCTCCGGGGTCAGCTCCCGGACGTTGGTGCGGTCCATCACGGTCACCCGGTCGTCGCTCTGCAGCGACCAGGCCAGCTGCCCGTAACCGACGTCCACCGCCAGCACGTGGGCGGCGCCCGCCCGCAGCAGCACATCGGTGAACCCGCCGGTGGACGCGCCCGCGTCCAGCGCCCGGCGGCCCTCGACGACCAGGCCCTGCGGCACGAACGCCGCGAACGCCCCGGCGAGCTTGTGGCCGCCGCGCGAGACGTAGTCGGGATCGTTGTCGTCCTTGGCCACCACGACCGCCGCCGAGGTCTCCACCTGGGTGGCCGGCTTGGTCGCGGTGGTCCCGCCGACGGTCACCCGGCCGGCCGCGATCAGCTCCGAGGCGTGCTCCCGCGACCGGGCCAGCTTGCGGCGGACCAGCTCCGCGTCGAGTCGGCGTCGTGCCACTGCCACTGGTGTTTCAGCTCCTACGGTGGTTCCCGCTCGCCCCGGTCAGTCCCGGTCGAGCGCGGCCAGCGTGTCGGCGAGCCGCTGATGGACATCTTCGTACACCGCGACGTGTGCGTCGGTCGGCACCCCGTCCAGCGCCGCCAGCCGGGCCAGCCCGGCGTCCACCGCCGGGTGCCCGGTGGGCGTGAGCCCGACGCCGAGCGGCAGCGGCTCACCGGGGGCGGGGACGGGGACGGGGACGGTCCGGCTCTCCGGTTCAGGCATCGGGCTTCTTCGTGGTGGCGGTCCGGCGGACGGTGGTCTTCCGGGTGGCGGTGCGCTTGGCGGGCGGCTGCTCCGACCCCGCCTCGGCCGGCTTCTTCGGAGTGACGGTCTTCTTCGCGGTCGCGGTCTTCTTGACGGCGGTCTTCTTCACCGCCGTCTTCTTGGCCGCCGTCTGCTTCGCGGCCGCCTTCTTCGCGGCCGGCGCGGCCTTCTTCGCCGCGGCGGGCTTCCGCGCCGCCGACTTCTTCGCGGCGGTCCTCTCCGCGGTCCTCTCGGCGGTGGCCTCCGCCGCCACCGCCGTCCCGTTCGGCGGCACCGGCGGGTCGACCTCCACCGGCTCGTCCACCACTATCCGCTCGGCCCCCGCCGAACCCCTCGTCTCCTGCTCCCAGCCGTCCTCGAACAGCCCGCCGGCCCGGGGCGCGGGCGGCGGCCCGGCCTGCTCCGGCCGCGCCCCCTCGTCCTCGTCCTCGACCTCGCGCAGCTTGCTCTCCAGGTAGGCCAGCACCACGCCCACCTTGGTCACCTGGTCGCCGACCTTCTCGAAGACCTTCTCGACCTCGCCGCGCGCCACCCCGACGGCCAGGTCCACCCCGGCCCGCCCGGCGGTCACCGCCTCCTCGGCGAGCGTCTGCAACGACTGCGCCGACGGAGGGAACTGCCCGCCGAAGCGGCGCTCCACCTCCGTGACGTCGATGCCGCCCTTCTCCAGCAGACCGGCCGCCGTTCCGACGACCCGCTTGCCGACCTCCTCCACCAGTACGGCCGCGGCCGCCACCGCTCCTCGTACCGTCCTCGGCAGCATCCGGGTGCCTCCCATTCGCCTGCGCGCGTCGCTCCGTCGCCACGGTGCCCGGACGGATCCGGGCATCCCACCGACGACGCTACCGCCAAAACCCTCCTGCGGTACCGTGGCCCGGCAGTCGGCCGCCACCGGACCCCGCCACCCGCCGGGGCGCGGCGGCCCGTCCGGGGAGGGGATCCACCGCCATGGCCAACGCCGAGGAGTGCCGCGAGGCGCTGGAGCAGCTCAGCCGCAACCTCGCCAAGTCCACCGGCGACGTGCGCACGGCGGCCGGCCTCGACCGCTCACTGAGCTGCCGGATCACCGACCTCGACCTGACCTTCACCGGGCGGCTGCGCGCCGGGAGCATCCAGGACGTCGAGCAGCACCCCGGCAGCCCCACCGGGAAGGCGGACATCCGGCTCACCATGAGCAGCGACGACCTGCTCGCCCTGGTCGGCGGCCGGCTCAACTTCGCCTCGGCCTGGGTCGGCGGCCGGGTCAAGCTGGAGGCGGGCTTCCGCGACCTGCTGCGGCTGCGCACCCTGCTCTGACCCGGCCGCCGACCGGCCGTCGACCGACCTCCGACCGACCGACGGCTCCGGGCTCAGAACCCCAGCTCGGCCAGCGCCTTCCGCCCGTCCACCGGCACGCCGTCCGCGTCCAGCGCCGTCCAGGCCGCCGCGCACAGCGCCCGCAGACCGTCCCAGCGGTCCGCCCCGACACCCTCCAGCCGCAGCACGCCGTCCTGCGCCACCGCGACGAAGCCGCCGCAGCCGAACCCGCCGCCCGCCCCGGCCGTGACCGGCGCGTGCGCGGTCAGCAGGCCCCGCAGGTCCTCCGCCAGGTACGTCGGCCGGTGCTCGGCCGGGGCCGCCAGCAGCTGCGCCGCCGTCGTCACCCCGGTGAACACCAGCAGGCTGTCCACCCCGCCGTTGAAGGCGCCCTCGATGTCGGTGTCCAGCCGGTCACCGACCACCAGCGGCCGCTTCGCCCCGGTCCGCAGCACCGTCTCGCGGTGCATCGGCGGCAGCGGCTTGCCCGCCACCTCCGGCTCCACCCCGGTCGCCGCCCGCACCGCCGCGACCAGCATCCCGTTGCCCGGCGCGATCCCGCGCGCGGTCGGCACCGTCACATCGGTGTTGGACGCCACCCACGGCAGCCCGGACTGCACCGCGTAGGAGGCCTCCGCCAGGTGCGTCCACCCCACCGAGGCGTCGAAGCCCTGGACCACCGCGAGCGGCTCCTCGGCCAGGGTCCGGACGGCGACCAGGCCGCGCTCGGCCAGCGCCTCCTCCAGTCCGAGCCCGCCGACCACCAGCACCTTCGCGCCAGCCGGCAGCTTCTCGGCGAGCACCCGGGCGGCGGCCTGGGCGGAGTTGATCACATCGGCCGCCTCGGCCGGCACCCCCAGCTCGGTCAGGTGCTCGGCGACCACCCGGGGCGGCCGGGAGGCGTTGTTGGTCACGTACGCCAGCCGCATCCCGGCGGCGCGGGCCGCGTCGAGCGACTCCACGGCGTACTCGATCGCGTTCGGGCCGGCGTACACCACGCCGTCGAGGTCCAGCAGCGCCGTGTCGTACGCCTCGGTCAGCGGCAGCTCGCTGCCGCCCGGGGCGGTCCGTCGCACGGTGGTGGCCGTTTCGGTCATGCCTGCTCTACCTCACTCATCGCATCAGTCGTACTCGTCCGTACTCGTCCGTCGGGAGCCCGGGCGGTGGCCGGAACCGCGGCTGTCGGACACCGCACCGGCTCAGCCGTCCTGCCGGTCCCGATCACCGGTCGGCTCCGGACCCTCCGTGGTTCCCTGGTCCGCCGCAGTTCCCGGCCCCGGTCCGTCCGCCCCGGCCGGCGGCTCCAGGTAACCCGGCGCCCCCGGCAGCAGCGGACCGAACGCCCCGGCCCGGGCCGCCAGCGTCGCGCGGGTCTGCCGCAGCGCGGCCCGGTAGTGGTCGTTCTCCGGCCGCATCGCCACGGCCAGCGCCAAGTGCTCGGCGGAGGTCTCGAAATCGCCCAGCCGGGCCGCAGCCACACCCCACCCGAACTGAGCGTAGTCGTCCGACGGATCGGCCAGCGCCACGGTCCGGAAGTTCTCCAGCGCCGCCGCGTACGACCCCGCGTCGAACTGCGCCCGGGCCAGCGCCTCCCGAATGCTGCGCGAGTCCGGCTCGGCCGCGGCCGCCCGTGCCAACAACTGCTCGGCCGCCGCCGGGTTCCCCTGGGCGAGCAGCCGCGCACCCCGGCGGAACCACTCGTAGACGTCCCCCTCAGGCTCGCCCGACCGCTGCTGCTGCCCGGCCGGGGCCGTCCCGCCGCCGCCGGTGTCCGCACCGCCACCAGCGCCGTCGTCCACCCGCTCGTCGCGCTCGTCCACCCCGAACCTCGCCCTCGGTCACGACACCCGGCCGCCGGACCGGCACGGGTGTTCCGATCTCTGAACAACGCGTACCCGATTACGATGCCCAGAATGAGCACACCCAGTGCAGAAAGCGGAGTGGAGTCTCCGCAGGGCGGCCCCGGCAATCCCGGCCACGTCGCCACCGCAGGCCTGTCCCTGTCCCCGTTCCGCGGCCTCCGCTACGACCCCGACCGGGTCGGTGCCCTGGCCGCCGTCACCTCACCGCCGTACGACGTCGTCGACCCCGGCCGAAGGCTCGACCTGGAGACCGCCGACCCGCACAACGTGGTCCGGCTGATCCTGCCGCGCCCCGAACCCGAGGACACCGGCGACCGCCCCGACCGCGACACCCGCTACCGGCACGCCGCCAGGCTGCTGCGCGAGTGGCAGCGCGAAGGCGTCCTGGCCGCCGACCCCGAGCCGGCCCTCTACGTGTACGAGCAGCGCGTCCCCGCCGCCAACGGCAGCGCGGAGGTCCTCCAGCGCGGACTCATCGGCGCCCTCGCCGTCAGCGGCAGCGAGGCCGGCGTGGTCCTCCCCCACGAGGACGTGATGCCCCGCCCGGTCGCCGACCGGGTCGGCCTGATGCGCACCACCCGGGCCAACCTCGAACCGTTGCTGCTCACCTACCGGGGCAGCGGCGGGGCGTCCGCCGTGATCGAACGCGCCGTCCGCGCCGAGCCCCTGCTCACCACGACCACCACCGACGGCACCCACCACCGGCTGTGGGCGGTCACCGACCCGGCCGAGATCGCCGAGATCGGCCGCGACCTGGCCACCTGCCGCGCCCTCATCGCCGACGGCCACCACCGCTGGGAGATGTACCTGCGCCTCCAGCGCGAGCACCGGCACCTGCCCCGCAGCCCCTGGGACCGCGGCCTGGTCCTGCTGGTCGACACCGCCCGCTATCCGCTGCGGGTGCGGGCCATCCACCGGGTGCTCTACCGGCTGCCGGTCGAAGAGGCCCTGGCCCGGCTCGGCGGCCAGTGGCAGATCAAGGAGGTCCCCGGCCCGCTGGACGGCGCGCTGCAGACGCTCGCCGAGCAGAAGCGGAACGGCGGCAGCGGCTTCCTGCTCACCGGCGGGGACGGCGTCTACCACCTCGTCACCGACCCCGACGAGGCCCTGCTCGACGCCACCGTGCCGCAGGACAAGCCCGAGGAGTGGCGCCACCTGGACGCCACCGTCCTGCACGCCACACTGCTCGACCACACCTGGCGGGTCCCCGACGGCCCCGACGACATCGGCTACCTGCACACCGCGGCCGCCGCCGAGCGCGAGGCCGCCCGCAGCGGCGGCACGGCCGTGCTGCTGCACCCCGTGCGGGAGAGCGTGGTCCGCCGACTCGCCGAACAGGGCGTCACCATGCCGCGCAAGTCCACCTCCTTCGGCCCGAAGCCGGCCACCGGTCTGGTGCTGCGCAACCTGGAGCTGGGCTGACGCCGTAGCGGCGCCGAACGCAGTGAGGCCCTGCCGCACCCCGGATCTCCCGGGGTGCGGCAGGGCCTCACTCGTGACGCGCCCCGACCGCCGGCGCTCGCCGGCGGTCAGGGTCGTCGACTACTTGTCGTCGCGGTCGGCGGAACGCTCCGGCACCACGCCGTCGAACTCCTCGTCGATCTCGAGGTCGTCCTCGTCGTAGAACTCCTCGACGTCCTCCTCGTCCTCGAAGATGACGCGCTCGTCCGAGGCCTCGCCACCCTTGCGGGCGGCCGGCTCGGCGGCCTGCTCGGCCTCCTCCTCGGCGAGCTCCGGGTCGAGGGCGTCGATGAACTCCACACCGTCGATCTCGGCGAGGCGCTCGGCGGCGTTGGTGGTGCCGTCGGTGTCCGCCTCGACGGCCTTGGCGAACCAGTCACGGGCCTCGTCGCCACGGCCGGCGGCGATCAGCGCCTCGGCGTAGGCGTAGCGCAGGCGCGCGGTCCACGGGTGCACCGCGGACGAGGCCAGCTCGGAGCTCTGCAGGGTGACGACGGCAGCGTCGAACTGCTCCATGTCACCGCGCGCACCGGCCGCGACGAGACGCATCTCGACCTGGCCGGCCTTGTCCAGCTGCTTCACCTCGGGCTCGCCGGCCATCGCCAGCGCCTTCTCCGGGCGGCCCAGGCCACGCTCGCAGTCGGCCATCACCGGCCACAGGTCCGCGCGACCGGTCATCCGGCGGGCGGCGCGGAACTCGGTCAGCGCCTCCGAGTAGCGCTGGGTCACGTAGGAGGCGAAACCGGCCGCCTCACGGACGGCGGCGACGCGGGAGGCCAGCCGCAGCGCGACGCGCGAGTACTGGTAGGCCTCCTCCGGCTCGTCGTCGAGCAGCCGGGCGACCATCACCAGGTTGCGGGCGACATCGTCCGCGAGGGTCTTGGGCAGGCTCTTGAGCTCCTGGCGCACATCCGCGTCGATCTCGAAGCCGGTGACGTCCTCGGGGATCGGCAGGCGCTTGACCGGCTCGTAGTTGCCCCGGCGGTCGTCCTGGTAGTCCCGGCCGCCGCCGCGCTCGTCGCGGCCGCCGCGGTAGCCACCGCGGTCGTCCCGGTCACGGCCGTAGCCGCCGCCCGAGGGACGGTCACCGCGGTCGTCACGGCGGAAGCCGCCGCCACCGCCGCCGTAGGGGCGGTCGCCACCACGGTCGTCACGGCGGAACCCACCGCGGTCGCCGCCGCGGTCGTCACGGCCGCCACCGAAGCCGCCGCCCGAGGGACGGTCACCACGGTCATCACGACGGAACCCGCTCGGGCGGTCGTCCCGACGGAAGCCACCACCGGTCGGGCGGTCGCCACGGTCGTCGCGGCGGAAGCTGCCGCCGGCGGGGCGGTCGCCACGGTCGTCGCGGCGGAAGCCACCGCCCGACGGACGGTCGCCGCCACGGTCGTCACGACGGAAACCGCCGCCACCACCGGTCGGACGGTCACCACGGTCATCGCGACGGAACCCACCGCGGTCGCCGCCACGGTCGTCACGGCCACCACCGAAACCACCCGGACGGTCGTCCCGACGGAAGCCACCACCCGACGGACGGTCGCCGCCACGGTCGTCACGACGGAAACCGCCACGGTCGCCGCCGCGGTCGTCACGGCCGCCACCGAAGCCGCCGCCCGAGGGACGGTCGCCACGGTCGTCACGGCGGAAGCCACCCGGACGGTCGTCACGGCGGAAGCCACCGCCCGACGGACGGTCGCCGCCACGGTCGTCACGACGGAAACCGCCGCCACCACCGGTCGGA
>NZ_LGDO01000525.1:0-80637 GCF_001279805.1 Streptomyces sp. XY431 | reverse complement strand
CCCCTCACCCCGGGCGAGCGCCCCCCGTTCGACCCCGACGCGACGTAACCCGGCTCCGTCGCCGCTCCTCCGCGCCCCGCCGAACCGCACGGCTGAGCGGGCCCCGGCGTGTGCGCCGCTATTGTGCTGATTGTTCCCGCTGTGCCGTCGGTCACTTCCGGTCCCGTCCGGGCCCGAGTCGGTCGGCAGGGGCGCCGAGGTGCGCCACGATGGGAGCGCACCACGGCAGGCAAACGTCGTTGAGGAGGCCCCGGGGATGGACGCGACAAGTCAGGCGGTGGGAACGGCCACGGCCGGCGGACCCATGGTCGGCGGACAGGCCGGCCCGGCGGACCCGCTGGTGCCGTACCTGTCCGCGGACTTCCCCTGGTACGGCCTGGACGACGGCTGGTCCGGCCGCCGCTTCCTGCTGCCGAGCGGCTTCGGCGGCCCGCGCTCCGGCGCCCACGGCACCGTCGACTACGGCAGCCTGGGCCACGGCGAGGAGCCGGCCCGCCAGTACGAGCCGCGCGACATGCGCAAGTTCGCGGTGGCCGTCACCGTCGCCCGCCGGGACAGCCGGCGCAGCGCCGACAACACCGGCATCCTGGAAGCCACCTCCGCCGCCTCCGCGGCCTGGCTGGCCGGCTCCGGCCTGCTCGCCGCGACCTGGCCGGGCCAGCTGGACCGCGCGCTGCGCCAGGACTGGCTGGACCAGCAGTCCGCCCTCGCCTGGGACCTCGCCGACGACCTGGACGGCCCCGGCTGGTCCACCCTCAGCCTCCCGGTGAACGGCCTGCCGCAGCCCTTCCGCTACCGCGAGTCCGAGTACGGCTGGGTCCTGGCCGGCGAGGCCCCCGGCGTCCTGCTGGGTGCCTACGGCCGCGGCATCAGCGCCTACGGCGCCGGCTTCGCCACCGTCCCCGACCTCACCGCCTACACCCGCCCGTAGGCCGGCCCACCCGCACACACGACAGGGGCCCGCCGGTCCGAACCGGCGGGCCCCTGTCGTCGTCGCGTGTCGTCGCGTCAGAACTTGTTCTTCGGGGTGAGGCCGAGGGAGAGGCCGGAGAGGCCGCGCTGGCGGCCGCCGAGCTTGCCGGCGACGGCGCGGAGGGCGGTGGCGGCGGGGGAGTCGGGGGCGGCCAGGACGACCGGGCGGCCGTCGTCGCCGCCCTCGCGCAGGCGGACGTCGATCGGGATCGAGCCGAGCACGGGGACGGTGGCGCCGACGGTGCGGGTGAGCGCGTCGGCGACGGTCTGGCCGCCGCCGGTGCCGAAGACGTCGATCATCTCGTCGCAGTGCGGGCAGGGCATGCCGGACATGTTCTCGATCACGCCGACGATCTTCTGGTGGGTCTGCACCGCGATGGTGCCGGCCCGCTCGGCGACCTCGGCGGCGGCCATCTGCGGGGTGGTGACGATCAGGATCTCCGCGTTGGGGACCAGCTGGGCCACCGAGATGGCGATGTCACCGGTGCCGGGCGGCAGGTCCAGCAGCAGGACGTCGAGGTCGCCCCAGTAGACGTCGGCCAGGAACTGCTGCAGCGCGCGGTGCAGCATCGGGCCGCGCCAGACCACCGGGGCGTTGCCCGGGGTGAACATGCCGATCGAGATGACCTTCACGCCGTTCGCCTGCGGCGGCATGATCATGTCCTGGACCTGGGTGGGCCGGCCCTCGACGCCCAGCATGCGGGGCACGCTGTGGCCGTAGATGTCGGCGTCCACCACGGCGACCTTCAGGCCGTCGGCGGCCATCGCGGCCGCGAGGTTGACGGTCACCGAGGACTTGCCGACGCCGCCCTTGCCGGAGGCGACGGCGTAGACGCGGGTCAGGGTGCCGGGCTTGGCGAACGGGATCTCGCGCTCGGGGGCGCCGCCGCGCAGCAGCTGGGAGAGCTCCTTGCGCTGCTCGTCGCTCATCACGTCGAGCTCGACCTCGACCTCGGTCACGCCGGGGATCCGGCCGACGGCCTCGCGGACCCGGGTGACGATGGTGTCGCGCATCGGACAGCCGGAGACGGTCAGATAGACCGCGACCCGTACGGCGCCGCCCTCGCCGATCCCGACCGATTTCACCATGCCGATCTCGGTGATCGGGCGGTTGATCTCCGGGTCGTTGACGGTCGACAGCGCCTGGCGTACGGACTCTTCCGTGACGCCGGCCGCGACCTCTGTCTCGTTGGCCATGACTTGATGGTACGGCGCCGCGAGGGGGCCTCGTCCGGTCGGTGGCGGTGCCGCCGGTCACAGCGTCTCGGAGGTCTCCCGGCGCTCGTCGATCTCCTTGAGCAGCGACTGCAGTTCGGTGCGCACGCTGCCCAGCTCGGAGGCGATGAAGGCCCGGGTGGCGACCTCGCCGAGGCCCTGGCGCAGGGCGGCGACCTCGCGGGTGAGGTACTCCGTGTCGGCGATGGTGCGGTCGCTGCGGGCCCGGTCCTGCTCCATGTTGACGCGGTCCCGGTTGTCCTGGCGGTTCTGCGCGAGCAGGATCAGCGGCGCCGCGTAGGAGGCCTGGAGGGAGAGCATCAGGGTGAGGAAGATGAAGGGGTAGTCGTCGAACCGGACCACGTCGGGCAGCAGGGTGTTCCAGACGACCCAGAGGATGATCACCACGGTCATCCAGACGATGAACCGTCCGGTGCCGAGGAAGCGGGCGATCCGCTCGGAGAGCTTGCCGAAGGCCTCCGGGTCGTAGGACGGCAGGTTGATCAGGCCGCTGCGGCCGGTGCGCGGCTGGTCCAGCCGGGTGCGGGCGGACGACCCCACGAGGGTGGGCTCGGTTCGGCGGTCCCTGGCGCCCTCGCGGGCGCGCAGCTCGCGCAGCCGGCGCAGTTCCCGCAGCTCGCCCTGGAGCCGCTGGCGCGGGGTCTCCTCGCGCCGGCCCTTGCGGTCAGCGTCCACCGGTCGCCTCCCTCTCGTCCCGTCGGTAGGTGTGCTCCCCGTCCGGACCGCCGTGCAGCGCGGCCTCCCGCCAGTCCTCCGGCAGCAGGTGGTCGAGCACGTCGTCCACGGTGACGGCGCCGACCAGGTGGTCCGCCTCGTCGACGACCGGCGCGGCGACCATGTTGTACGTCGCCAGGTAGCTGGTGATCAGCGGCAGCGGGGTGTCCGGCGGCAGCGGGTCGAGGTCGTCGTCGACCAGCGAGCCGACCAGGGTGTACGGGGGCTCGCGCAGCAGTCGCTGGAAGTGCACGATGCCCAGGTACTTGCCGGTGGGGGTCTCGTTCGGCGGGCGGCAGACGAAGACCTGCGCGGCCAGCGCCGGCTTGTGGTCGGAGACCCGGACCCGGGCCAGTGCCTCGGCGACGGTGGAGTCCGGCTCCAGCACGATCGGCTCGGTGGTCATCAGGCCGCCGGCGGTGTTCTCCTCGTAGCTCAGCAGGCGGCGGACCGGCTCGGCCTCGTCCGGCTCCATCAGCTGGAGCAGGCGCTCGGCCTCGTCGCCGGGCAGTTCGGAGAGCAGGTCGGCGGCGTCGTCCGGGTCCATCGCCTCCAGGACGTCGGCGGCCCGCTCGTCCTTCAGCTTGCCGATGATCTCGACCTGGTCGTCCTCGGGCAGCTCCTCCAGGACGTCGGCGAGCCGTTCGTCGTCGAGCGCGGCGGCGACCTCGGCGCGGCGCTTGGCGGAGAGGTGGTGCATCACGCTGGCGAGGTCCACGGCGCGCAGCTGGTCGAAGGTGGCGAGCAGATTGGCGGCGCCCTGGTCCTCCTCGGGCAGGGTGAAGCCGGTGACGTCCTGCCAGTCCAGGGTGACGGTCTCGCCGCGGGCCTTGCGCAGCCGGCCGACCCGGCCGACCTGGACGAAGACCTTGCCGATCTCCCATTCGCGCAGCCGGGTCTGGGTCATCGCGACGTCCAGGACGGTGACCTCCTGGCCGGTCTTGGTCCAGGTGACGGTGCGGTCGAGCAGTTCGGCGAGGACGAGGGTCTCGGCGGGGCGCTGCTCGAAGCGGCGCATGTTGATCACGCCGGTGGTGATGACCTGGCCGGACTCCAGGCTGGTCACCCGCGTCATCGGCAGGAAGATCCGGCGCCGGCCGACCACCTCGACCAGCAGGCCGAGCACCCGGGGCAGGCGGCCGCCGATCCGCAGGGTGACCACGACGTCCCGGACCCGGCCGACCTGGTCGCCGTTCGGGTCGAAGACGGCGATGCCGGACAGGTGCGAGATGAAGACGCGGCTGCCTGGTCCTGCCATGGACTCCGGACTCCCTCGCCTCGCTCGACGCGTCTTGTTCGACGCCGGGCCGGGCGCGGCCACGCCCCGTGGCCCAGGCTACTCGGGCATCTCCGCCCGGGCTCGGTGAAAACGGGCGAATCGGGCGACCGGGGGACACGGCCCGACGGGGAGGGGTCGGACGGGGCCGGGGCCGAGGTGCGGCGGGGGCCGGGGGTGGCGGCGGGTCAGCCCTTGCGGCGCTTCAGCAGCAGCTTCGGCAGTCCGGCGGGGATCGGCTGCCGGGTGGTGGCCGGGGTGGGCATCGGCGCCGCCGCGTGCGCGTCCTCCGGCATCGCCCCGGGCCGTTCGGTGAGCTCGGAGCCCGCCGTTCCGGCCGGCTCCAGCCGCAGCACCCGGCACTCGCGGGCCCAGCGGTCGGCGATGGCGTCGGTGTCCGGCGCGTTCAGCCGCTTGCCCTTCAGCTCCTCGACGGCGCCCTGCCAGGCCTCGCTCCGCGGGGCCAGTTCGACCACCCGGGCCGGCCAGCCGGTCAGCCGGCCGCCCTTGTCCTTGCTGCGGACGGTGACGGTCGCGCCCGCCCCGCCGGTGAGCCCGTGCAGCGGCTGCTCGGCGCCGTCGCCGACCACCACCACCGCGCCGTCGTGCCAGGCGTGCCAGAGCGCCCGCCCGTGCTCCTGGCCGTCCGCCCGGACCCAGAGCAGGCCGGACTTCTTCGCGGCCTCCTCCAGCAGGGCCCGGTCGAGGAAGTCGTCGGCGGTCGCGGCTGCGGCAGGCGTACGGTCCATGGCGCACAGCGTACGGCCTGCGTCAGGGGGGTGATGTCTCGCGGTTCGGGCGACAGTTCCATAGGTGCCGCACGGGCCTTACGGTAGGAGCCGCCCGTACCGCCGACCGGATCCAGAGGAGCGCCGTGCCCGCCGCCCGGCCCGAGAGCGACGCCGCCGCCGTCCCCGCCGCCGTCCCCACCGCCATCGCCGCCGTCCCTGTCACCGCGACCACCGCGCACCCGCTCCCCAGGACCGACCTGCTGCTGCTGGCCGTCTCCGTCGGCGCGATCTCGCTCTCCGCCCCGCTGATCAGCGCCACCGCCGCACCCGCCCTGGCCATCGCCTTCTGGCGCAACCTCATGTCGGTCGGCGTGCTCGGCCCCTACGCGCTGCTGCGCCACCGGGCCGAACTGCGCGCCGTCCCCCGGCGCGCGCTGCTGCTGGCCGTGGCGGCCGGCGTGCTGCTCGCCGTCCACTTCGGACTCTGGATGCCCAGCCTGCGGATGACCTCGGTGGCCTCCGCGACCGCGCTGGTCACCACCACCCCGCTGTGGACGATCGTGCTGATGCGGCTGCTCGGGGTGCGGGCGCCCCGGATGGTGTGGCTCGGCACGGTGACCGCCTTCGCCGGCGTCCTGGTGCTCACCGGCGTCGACCTCTCGCTCTCGCCGCGGGCCCTGGCCGGTGACGCGCTCGCGCTCGGCGCGGGTCTCGCCGCAGCCGGCTACATGCTGCTCGGGGCCGAGGTCCGGCGGACCGTCAGCACCACCGCGTACACCCTGGTCTGCTACGCCACCACGGCGGTCGTGCTGCTCGCGGTCTGCCTGGTCGCCGGGACGCCGCTGTCCGGCTGGCCCGCCGGGGCGTGGTGGCAGATCGTGCTGCTGATGGTCACCGCCCAGTTGCTCGGCCACTCGCTCAGCAACCGGGTGCTGCGCACCCTCGGCCCCTCGGTGACCTCCACCGCGATCCTGCTGGAGACCCCGGGGGCCGCGCTGATCGCCGCGCTCTGGCTGGGCCAGTGGCCGCCGGCCGCCGCCTATCCGGCGGTGGTGCTGATCCTGCTCGGCCTGGTCGTGGTCGCCCGCGCCGACCGGAGGTAGTCCGCGCCGACCGGAGGTGGCCCGCGTCGACCGGACGCGGCCCGCGCGGGCCGGCGGGTTGTGGCCGCAGGCCCGGCCCCCGGCTACAGCCAGCCGTTGCGGCGGAAGCCCCGGTACATGCCGATGCAGATCAGCACCACGCTGCCGAGCACCATCGGGTAGCCGTAGCGGTGGTGCAGTTCGGGCATGTAGTCGAAGTTCATCCCGTACACGCCGGTGATCATGGTGGGCACCGCGAAGATCGCCGCCCAGGCGGTGATCTTGCGCATGTCCTCGTTCTGCGCCACCGAGACCTGCGCCAGATTGGCCTGGAGCAGCGAGTTCAGCAGCTCGTCGAAGCCGTGCACCTGCTCGGTGACCCGGGCCAGGTGGTCCGCGACGTCCCGGAAGTACTTCTGGATCTCCGGATCGACCAGCCGCTGCAGCGGCTCCGACAGCTGCTGCATCGGCCGCAGCAGCGGCGCCACGGCCCGCTTGAACTCCAGCACCTCGCGCTTGAGCTGGTAGACCCGCCCGACGTCCGCGCCCCGGCCGCCCCGGTTGGAGAACACCTCGAACTCGATCTCGTCCACGTCGGTCTGCAGCTGGTCCGCGACCAGCATGTAGTTGTCCACCACGTGGTCGGCGATCGCGTGCAGCACCGCCGACGGGCCCTTGGCCAGCAGCCCGGTGCCGTCCGCGTCGGCCTCCAGCCGGTGCCGCAGCTCCTTGAGCGAGCTGTGCCCGCCGTGCCGCACGGTGATCACGAAGTCCCGCCCGGCGAACACCATCAGCTCGCCGGTCTCGACCACCTCGCTGGTCGGGGTCAGCTGGTCGTGGTCGACGTACCGGATCGTCTTGAAGACGGCGAACAGCACGTCGTCGTACCGCTCGACCTTCGGCCGCTGGTGCGCGTGCACCGCGTCCTCGACCGCCAGCGGGTGCAGCCCGAAGCGCTGGGCGATGCCCTCGAACTCCGCCTCGGTCGGCTCGTGCAGTCCGATCCAGCTGAACGAGCCCTCGCCCTCGGGCAGTTGCTTCGAGGCCTTGACCAGCCGGGCCGCCTCGCGCGGGCTGCAGGTCTCGCCGTGCCGCCGACCGTGCTGGTAGACGGCGCAGTCCACCACAGCCGACGGGGTCTCACCCGGGTGGATGGAGTCGAACAGGCCCGCCGCGGTGCGGCGGCGGTTGGTGCGGACGGCTGCGCGCAGGCTGTTGATCATCGACATGGCAGGCTCCCTGGGGCAGGAACCGCCGCACGACGGCGTGGTGACGAACGGCCGCGGTGCGACGGCGGAGGAACACCGATGGAATCCGGCGCCTGCGGTCGCTCCCGGGCCTTGCTGGGGCACACGGAACGGAACGACCGGACGTCGGTGGGGTGCTCTCCCGGCCGGACCGGAGGACCGCCGTGCCGTCCGCACGGGGCGGTCGGAACCAGGGTGCCGGTGGGGAAGCCGGTCGGCTGTCGCCGAGGCTCCCAAGGCCCGCTGTTTCAGTCCGCGTGGCGAGGGGTACGGGGAAGGCGTCCGGGCCGGGTAGAGCTGCCGGTACTGCATGGTCGGCTGGTATCCACCGCAACCACCTCCTTCGCGCCGCTGCCCCGGAGGAGGGAAAACTCCCCGGTGGCCAGTCGCTCACACTAACATCCGATCGGCCTCCGTCGCGCCCGCGTTCACGTAAAGGCCGTGCCAACGGCGCGGGGGGCGCGGGTTACGCTCACCGGCATGGCCCACGACTTCCCGCTCTTCGGCGACCCTTCCGGCGGCAGCGCGCACGGCCCCTCCCGGACGGCGGTCCTGGCCGCCGTCGAGGCCCGGCTGCTCACCACCTTCGGCGAGCCGGGCGGCCGCGCCGCCGTGACCTTCCTCGGCGCCGACCGGATCGAGGTGCTGCGCTTCGGCCCCGATGCCGAGGGCCTGGTCCGTTACGCCACGCTCGGCATGTCCGCCGCGCCGATGGCCGACCCGAGCGCCGCGGTCGCCGACCAGGTCCGCGGCCCGCGCGCGGAACTCGTCCTGACGATCCGGGGCGGGCGTGACGGCGTGCTCCGTCCGCTGGCCACCTTCGCGGCGACGCCGCAGGTGGAGGGCCTGGTGGTGGCCCCCGGCGGCTCGCTGGACCTCGGCGCCCCGCTGTGGGACGGCGCGCCGTTCACCTCCGTCCTGGCGGCCGAGCCCGGCGGGCTGGTCGAGGACCTGGAACTGGACGAGCCGGCCGACCCGGTCCACTTCCTGCCGCTGCTGCCGATGACCCCCAACGAGGCGGGCTGGAAGCGGGTGCACGGTGCGGCGGCCCTGCAGGAGCGCTGGCTCCTGCACGGGACCGATCTGCGCGACCCGGAGCGGCGGGGCGTCGCCCTGGACTGACGTCCGGGTACGGTGCCGGCGGCCGGCCTCGGGGCTCAGCCGCCGATCGGCTTGGCGCCGGTCGCCTGGTCCACGAGCGCCTCGTACACCTGGGGGTCGGTGGTGTGCTCGCCCAGCCGGACCGTCTTGCGGCTGCCGTGGTAGTCGCTGGAGCCGGTGGTGAGCAGCCCCAACTCGGCGGCGAGGCCGCGCAGGTGGGCCCGGGTCGGCTCGTCGTGGTCGATGTGGTCGACCTCCAGTGCGGCCAGACCGGCCGCCGCGAGGTCGGCGACGACCTGGTCGGAGACGGTCCGCCCGCGCTTCACCGCCCCCGGGTGGGCGAAGACCGGCACCCCGCCGGCCGCCCGGACCAGCCGGACCGCCGTCACCGGGTCGGTCTCGTGCTTGCGGACGTCCGCCCGCCCGCCGTTGGCCAGCCAGTCCGCGGTGAACGCGTCCGACACCGAGGCCACCACGCCCGCCTCGACCAGCGCGCTGGCGATGTGCGGACGGCCCACCGACCCTTCCCCGGCGATCCGCCGCACCTGCTCCCAGCTGATGTCCGCGCCCAGCTCGCGGCAGCGCTCGACGACCGCCCGCCCCCGGCGGAACCGGTCGGTGCGCACCAGCTCGCGCTCCGCCGCGAAGGCGGGCTCGGCCGGGTCGAAGAGGTAGGCCAGCAGGTGCATCGAGATGTCGCCGGCCACGCAGGAGAGTTCCGCGCCCGGGACGAGCGTCAGCCGGGTGCCGGCGGGCAGGGCGTGCACCGCGTCGGCCGCCTCGGTGTGGCCGGCCACCGTGTCGTGGTCGGTCAGCGCCACCACGTCCAGCCCGGCCCCGACGGCCGCCGCGACCAGTTCGGCCGGGGTGTCCGTGCCGTCGGAGGCATTGCTGTGGGCGTGGAGGTCGATGCGCACGGGCGGTGCTCCTCGGAGTCGGCGCGGCGCGGGCCGGCGCTGGGTGCCGGCGCGGCGGGCCGGCGGGTGCCGCCCAGGATAGTGCGGCGGCGGTGGCCCGACCGCCCGCCGCGGACGGGGCGTCAGCCGAGCAGGTGCGGGGACAGGGCGCCGCAGGGCAGCAGGTCGAGCTCCGCGCCGGCATCCCGCAGGTCCGTCAGGACCAGTTCGTCGTACATCACCAGTGCCGACTGCTCGGGCCAGGCGACGGCCCAGAGCCAGAGCCCGCGGGCCTCGCCGACGAACACCGCGCGGTCCGCCGGGGCGTCCGGCACGTGGAACATCGGGGTCGGCCGGCCGGCCGCCATCAGCTTGGCGTCGGCGGGCTTGTAGAGGGCCACCGACTCGCCCGGGTCGGGGCCGGGCAGTCCGGCGTACCGGGCACCGAGGCCCACGCCCAGCTCCTCGGCCACCAGCACGAGTTCGCCGAAGCCGCCCAGCGGGGCCGGTCCCGAGCAGGCGACGGCGGTGGCCCGGGCGCCCGAGACGTCGTCGCCGACGTGCGCGATGCCGGTGTAGAGCCAGCCCACCGGGAGCGGCCAGGGCAGCCAGACGGGGACCTGGGAACGGGCGACGGCGACGCCGAGTGCCTCGATGCTCGGGGGCAGTACCGGCTGCATCGGGTGCACGTCGCCGTGCCGGTCGCACTGCCAGGTGTCTGAGAACAGACCGGGAGCGCGGACCCGACCGGCGCACCTCGGGCAGCTTGGCTCGCCCCTCATAGCCGACAACGCTCCTCCCTCCGGGCCGCCGCGTCAAGGACGATCACCCGTACGGAGGGCGGACCGGCGGCACCTGTCGGTGGCGGGTGCCCGTCCGGCGCGGGGTGGGCGCGGTGCGGGCGGCTCCCGTTGGGAAATGTCCAGCGGGGGGCGGCGGCAAACGTCGGGGGTGTGCGCCGGGGCGCGCCCCGACGGAGTTCGAGCCGTGTTCGATCCGCGGCCGCGTCGAGGGGCAGGGCCGAGGGGCAGGGCCGACGGCAGGGCGGAGGGGGCCCGTACGCGCTGACGCCCCGTGCTCGCTGTGGCGATGACGGGGCGTCAGTCGGGTATCGGAACGTCCGGATCGGACGGGTCCGGCCCGGCGGCGGGGGAGTCCGGGGACTCCGCCGCGGCCGGCGCGGTCAGACGGCCGGGCACGGACGGATGAGCAGGCGTTCGCCGGTGCGGGCGGCGGCCTGGACGAGCTCGCGGACGGTCTCGGCGTCGGCGATCAGGCGGTCGGTGGCGATGCCGTGGGCGTCGTCCAGTCGGAGGATCTCGAAGCGCATGGGCGTCTCCTTTCCTGGCCCCGCGGCGCGGGGCGGTCGTGGCTGAGTGGGTATCAGCCCTTTCGGGGTCTGTCGGGTCGAGTCGTCGACCGGCTGCTGTCGCGGCAAAGAGGGCTCCCCCCTGATTGCCAAGGGCGCCGATGGCCCTCGTGAACCACACTGCGGTGGCGCTGCTACCGGGCCATTGCCCGTCCGTAACGTCCTGGTTTCGGATGGATCGCGTCGACCGCATGCCGACGTCACTGTCGACGATGTTTTCAGGACTGAATCAAATATTACCGCAACTAACGAATTTTGTCGCCCCCCTTGTACCAGGGGGCCGCAGCGGCCGGTGGGTCGGGGTCCCGCTCCGGGGTGGTGAGGGGTGCTGCGGGGCGGGAGGGGGCGGTCCGGGGCGGTAGCGGCGGCGGTCGGCGCCGGGCGGGTTCAGGCCCAGTGCGCCAGCAGCGCCTCGGCGGTGGCGGCCGGCTGCTCGGCGTTGGGGGAGTGCCCGGCGTCCGCGACGACCACCCGGCGGGCACCCAGCCGCTCCGCCATCGCGGTCTGCTCCGGGACGGGCCAGGCGTAGTCCTGGACGCCGGAGAGCACCAGGGCGGGCAGCCCGGCGGTGACCGCGGCGGCGAGCTCGGCCACCCGGTCCGGCGCGGCGACCAGGTGGCCGCCGGTGGTGATCAGCGCCTGCGGCACGTTCGCCAGCCAGCGGCGGTGCAGGAACGCTGCCACCTCGGGGGACGGCCGGCGGCGCGCCCGCTCCCCGTCGTTCTGCTCCATCTGCTGGATCACCTGCCAGATCTCCTCCAGGCCCATCGTGGGGAGCACGTCGATCAGCAGCCTGGTCCGCTCCGCCTCGGCCGGGTCGATCGGGCCGGGGCCGGTGGACATCAGCGTCAGCGAGGCCCACGGCAGCGGTGCGCCGCCGGGATTCGCCGCCGCCTCGGCCGCGGCGGCCAGGACGGCCTCGCGGACCACCTGGCCGCCGAAGGAATGGCCCAGCAGGTGCAGCGGGCCGGTGCCGCCCTCGGCCGCCAGGGCCCCGGTCAGGGCGCGGACGTCCGCGCCCAGGGCGTCCACCGCGTAGGCGGCCGGGTCGTCGTGCGGGCCGCCGGTCTCGTACTGGCCGCGCTGGTCGACCGCGGTCACCCGGTAGCCGGCCGCGGCGAGCGGCTCCAGCAGCGCGATGAAGTCCTCCTTGCTGCCGGTGAAGCCGGGCACCAGCAGGGCCGAGCCCCGCACCGCCCCGGCGGGCTCGGCCCGCAGCGCCGCGAACTGCCCGCGCGCCGTCACCACCCGCAGCGCACGGGCCGAGAGCGGGAGGGTGAGGAACGGCGGCGTGCTCATGGACGGACCTCCGGCGACCGGTGCGAACTCGTGGGTGACCCGAGCATAGGGGCGTCCGGTCGGACGTTCCCGGGCCTGCCGGGCCGCCGCCGGACGGCTCCCGGGCCGCGCGTGGAACGCCGAAGGGGCGGTCCGGAGGTCCGGACCGCCCCTTCGGGGAACGCGGATCAGCTCTCCGGGGTCGCCTCGGCGGCGGCCGGACGGCGGGCCCGGGTGCGGCGGCGCGGGGCCGGGGCCTCGCCGTCGGCGGCGCCCTCGGCGGGAGCCGCGACGGTGACCGCCTCGGCGGCGGCCTCGGCCGGAGCCGCGGCCTTGGCCCGCGAGCGGGTGCGGGTGCGCTTCGGCTTCTCCTCGGCGGCAGGGGCCTCGGCGGCCTCGGCGACGGCCGGAGCGGCGGTGGCCGGCTCGACCACGGCGGCCTCCGCGACGACGGCGGCGGCCTCGGTGGCCGTGCCCTCGCCGGACGCCGGACCGCGCGAGCGGCGGCGACGGCGGCGCGGGGCGGCGCCGTCCTCGCTGCCCTCGACGGCCGGGGCCTGCGGCGCCGCGGGCGCCGCCGTGGCGTCCACGGCCTCGTCGAGCAGGTCGCCCTCGACCGAGCTGCCCCGGCGGGTCCGCCGGCGCTCACGGGTCTTGCGGGAGGCCTTCTCCTCGGCCGCGGCCGGCTCGGCGGCCTCGGGGCGGCCGGAGCCGCTCCGCCCGGCGGGGCGGGCGCCCCGCCCGCCGGAGCGCGAACCGCGCCCGCCGGTCTCGCCGAGGTCCTCGACCTCCTCCGCGCCGAGCCCGGCCCGGGTCCGCTCCGAGCGGGGCAGGATGCCCTTGGTGCCCGGCGCGATCTTCAGCAGCTCGTACAGGTGCGGCGAGGTGGAGTAGGTCTCCTCCGGCTCGTTGAACGACAGCTCCAGCGCCTTGTTGATCAGCTGCCAGCGCGGGATGTCGTCCCAGTCGACCAGGGTGACCGCGGTGCCCGAGGCGCCGGCCCGGCCGGTGCGGCCGATCCGGTGCAGGTAGGTCTTCTCGTCCTCGGGGCACTGGTAGTTGATCACGTGCGTGACGCCCTCGACGTCGATGCCGCGGGCCGCGACGTCGGTGCAGACCAGCACGTCGACCTTGCCGTTGCGGAACGCCCGCAGCGCCTGCTCGCGGGCGCCCTGCCCGAGGTCGCCGTGCACGGCGCCGGCCGCGAAGCCGCGCTGGGTGAGCTGGTCGGCGACATCGGCGGCGGTCCGCTTGGTCCGGCAGAAGATCATCGCCAGCCCGCGGCCGTCGGCCTGGAGGATGCGCGAGACCGTCTCCACCTTGTCCAGCGAGTGCGCACGGAAGATGTGCTGCTCGGTGTTGGCGACGGTGGTGCCGGTGTCGTCCGGCGCGGCGGCCCGGATGTGGGTCGGCTGGCTCATGTAGCGGCGGGCGAGGCTGATGACCTGGCCCGGCATGGTCGCCGAGAACAGCAGGGTCTGCCGCTTCGCCGGCAGCATGGTGATGATCTTCTCGACGTCCGGCAGGAAGCCGAGGTCGAGCATCTCGTCGGCCTCGTCCAGGACCAGCGAGCGGACCTTGGAGAGGTCCATCTTCTTCTGGCCGGCCAGGTCGAGCAGACGGCCCGGGGTACCGACGACGATGTCGACGCCCTTGCGCAGCGCCTCGACCTGCGGCTCGTAGGCACGGCCGCCGTAGACGGCGAGGACGCGGACGTCGCGGACCTTGCCGGCGGTCTGCAGGTCGTTGGTGACCTGGGTGCACAGCTCGCGGGTCGGGACCACGATCAGGGCCTGCGGGGCCTCGGTGAGCTGCTCCTCGGTGGCGCGGCCGGCGTCGACGTCGGCGCGCACGACGACCCGCTCGATCAGCGGCAGGCCGAAGCCGAGCGTCTTGCCGGTGCCGGTCTTGGCCTGGCCGATGACGTCGTGGCCGGTCAGCGCGACCGGCAGGGTCATCTCCTGGATGGGGAAGGGGTGGACGATGCCGACGGACTCGAGGGCCTCGGCGGTCTCCGGGAGGATCCCCAGGTCCCGGAACGTCGTCTTCATGGGTTCAGCGGTGGTGGACAGGGTGCTGCCTCTTCCGTGTGGAGGGGCCGAGAGCGAGCGGCGGGCGGGCAGCCCGCGCGGCTGTGTACAGGCCTGGACGGCCTCGAATACAGCTGCGCGGACGCACAACCGCGCCGGTCCCTGCGGCCGGCCGGTGCGCGCGGCCCGGTGAAGGGGCGCGTCGCCGGCGGCGTCGGGGAGTAATCCCGTGAGGGACCTGCGCGGGACCTGCGCCGGCTGGCGCGGTCTCGGCGGCCCTCGCTCGGCCACTGATGCGGTGCCAAGGCCTGAAGTCCAAGCCCTGGTCGGAGCCGATCGGCTCTCCGACCGGGCATCCGCGTACGTTGAGTTCCCGGCTTCCGTACGACCCGTCCAGGGGGACGGCGGCGTTTCGGAGCGGGCTCGATCGGTACACCGAGACGGCGGTGACACCGTGCGAGCACGACGGGCCTCCGTACCACCATACAGTCACCCGACGACTCGAACACGTGACGCGGGCGACATCGCAGGTCGGAGAGGTGGGTGAGGTGCCCGGGGACGGACCGGGACTAAGGTGGCGGGTCATGGAGAACCGTGGTGAGACGCAGGACGACGTGGCGGCCGGCTCGATCGGCGACTGGGCGACCTGCTCGGCCGAACCGGCGTACCGGGCCGCCGTACTGGACCTGCTCGGCGCCCTCGCGTACGGCGAGCTGAGCGCCTTCGAGCGGCTCGCCGAGGACGCCAAGCTCGCGCCCGGCCTCGCGGACAAGGCGGAGCTGGCCCGGATGGCCTCCGCCGAGTTCCAGCACTACCAGCGGCTGCACGACCGGCTCGCCGAGATCGGGGCCGAGCCGGAGGAGGCGATGCGGCCGTTCGTCGAGCCGCTGGAGCTGTTCCACCGGATGACCGCGCCCTCGGACTGGCTGGAGGGCCTGGTCAAGGCGTACGTCGGCGATGCCATCGCGACCGACTTCTACCGCGAGGTGGCCGTCCGGCTGGACGACGACACCCGTGAGCTGGTGCTCGGCGTGATGTCCGACACCGGTCACGCGCAGTTCGCGGTCGACAAGGTCCGGCAGGCCATCGAGGCCGATCCGCGCTCCGGCGGCCGGCTCGCCCTGTGGGGCCGCCGGCTGATGGGCGAGGCGCTCAGCCAGGCCCAGCGGGTGGTCGCCGAGCGGGACGCGCTGTCCAACCTGCTGGTCGGCGGCGTCCAGGTGCAGGGCTTCGACCTGGTCGAGGTCGGCAAGATGTTCAACCGGATCACCGAGGCGCACACCCGGCGGATGGCCGCCCTGGGCCTGGCCTCCTGACCGCGGCTCCCGACCCCGGCCGCGCCGGGCGGCCCCGGGCGCTCAGGCGGGCCGGTGGCGCCGGTGCGCACCCGCGCGGTGCCCGCCCGTCCGCTGCCCGCCCGTCCGGTGCCCGCCCGTCCGGTGCTGGCGGTGCCGGTGCGCCGGGGCCCGTCCGGCGGCGAGGTCCGGCCGGGCCAGCACCGAGGTGAGCAGGGCCGAGGCCACCGCCGAGACCGCGATGCTCGCCGCCGGGTACCGGCCATCCATGGTGAAGTGCGCGATCACCCCGGTGAGCAGCGCCGACCCGAGGGCGGTGCCCAGGGTCAGCGCCCGGCCGGCCGGGAAGTACGCGGGCAGCGACAGCAGTGCGGCGGCGCCGACGATCAGGCCGACGAGGGCGAAGGCGACGGTCTCGACCAGCAAGGATGCCTCCCCGGGGTACCGGTGCGCGGCGCGCGGTCGGCCGCACTGTCGCCGTACCCCGGGCCTCCCGCCCGTACACCCCGTCCGCACCGCCCGCCCCGGGAACGACGGTGCCCCGCCCCCTCGACCGAGGGAGCGGGGCACCGGGCGAGGCCCGTCGGGCTCAGAGCGTGCCGAAGCCGACCTTGCGCACGGCCGGCTCGCCGATCTCCACGTACGCCAGGCGGTCCGCCGGGACGATGACGCGACGCCCGTGCTCGTCGGCCAGGGTGAAGAGCTTCTCGGTGCCCTCCAGCGCCTTGGCGATCGCGTTCTGGATCTCCTCGGCAGTCTGCGAGCTCTCGATCACGATCTCGCGCGGCGCGTTCTGCACGCCGATCTTGACCTCCACGGCTTCCGTCCCTCCGGGGTTGCAGCCATCCACGCGCGGCACCGGACCGCCTGGGACAAGCGTTCACGTCTACCGCGCCGTACGGCTTCACCATAGAGCACCGGATCGGTGCCCAGACGAAGGTCAGTGGATCACCGGTCGGCGGAGGGCCCGTCCGCGGACTCCGCGTGCGGGTGCATCGGGAAGCCCTTGAGCCCGCGCCAGGCCAGGCTGGCGACCAGCCGGACCGCCTCGTCGCGCGGGATCTCCAGACCCTGCGACAGCCAGTACCGGGCGGTGATCTGGGCCAGGCCGCAGACGCCCGCGGCGAGCAGCTTGGACTCCGCCTCCGGCAGGTCGGTGTCCTCCTGGATCACCGTGCTGACCAGCGTCGCACTGGCCTCGGCGGCCCGCTCGACGCGCTCGCGCACGGCCGGCTCGTTGGTCAGGTCCGACTCGAAGACCAGCCGGAACGCGCCGGACTCGCTGGAGACGTAGTTGAAGTACGCCTCCATCGTCGCCGCCACCCGGAGCTTGTTGTCGGTGGTGGTCTCCAGCGCCTCGCGGGTCGACTCGACCAGGGCGTCGCAGTGCTTGTCCAGCAGCGCCAGGTAGAGCTCCAGCTTCCCGGGGAAGTGCTGGTAGAGGACCGGCTTGCTCACCCCGGCACGATCGGCGATGTCGTCCATGGCGGCCGCGTGGTAACCCTGCGCGACGAACACCTCCTGGGCGGCACCGAGCAGTTGTTCACGGCGGGCGCTTCGCGGCAGGCGGGCACCGCGCGGGCGCTCCTGCGCCTCCTGGATGGCCGTCACGGCGCTCCTCACTTCACGGGTCGTACGGGGTCGGCAAGATGGCCGATTCTACTTTCGGGTAACCGCGTTCGCGCTTGCCGGGCGCGAGAAAAGCGGCCGTCCCCCTTGTCAGGAGCCCACAATACGGCGCGCACCACGGCCGTCGGCAGTGCTGTGGACCGGTGAATGGGGAGACCTTCCGGCCCCGGGCCGCCGGGGGGCAGCGGCGGCACCGGCTCACTACCATCGTCCACCATGAGCGGTGCTGAGCAGCAGATACTCCCGGATCCCGTCTCCCCGGAGCCCTTCCGCACCGTCGAGGTGCCCGGCGCGGTCCTGGCCGTGCACCGGCCCGCGACCGGCCCCGGCGCCGTTCCGACCGCTCCCGCGCCGGCCGGCGGACGGGCGCCGGCGCTGTTCGTGCACGGGCTCGGGGGCTCCGCCGCCAACTGGAACGCGCTGATGGCGCGGCTCGGCGGGGACCTGGACGGCGAGGCCGTGGACCTCCCCGGCTTCGGCGAATCCGCCCCGCCCGCCGACGGCGACCTCGGCCTCTCCGGCCATGTCCGGGCCGTCGTCGGCTACCTGGAGGCATCCGGCCGGGGGCCGGTCCACCTCTTCGGCAACTCGCTCGGCGGAGCGGTCTCGGTCCGGCTCGCGGCCCTCCGACCCGACCTGGTCCGCAGCCTGACCCTGGTCTCGCCCGCCCTGCCAGAACTGCCCCCGCAGCGCTCCGCCTGGCCGACCGCGCTGCTCGCCGTCCCCGGCTTCCCCGCGCTGCTGCGCCGGCGCCCGGCCGGTGCGCGCGAACCCGAGCGGGCCGCCGACGGGCTGCTCCGGCTCGTCTACGGCGACCCGGACAGCCTGAGCCCGGCCGAACGGGCCGAGGCGGTGGCCCAGTACCGGCGGCGGACCGAGCTGCCCTGGGCGACGGGAGCCCTGGTGGGCTCGGCGCGCGGGATCGTCTCCGCCTACACCGAGCGCGGCGACCAGGCGCTGTGGCGGCAGGCCGCCCGGGTGACCGCACCCGTGCTGCTGGTGTACGGGCTGCGGGACAAGCTCGTCTCCTACCGCTCCGCCCGCCGGGCCTGCGCGGCCTTCGCGGACTCCCGGCTGCTGGTGCTGCCGGACTCCGGGCACGTCGCGATGATGGAGCACCCCGACGCGGTCGCCAGGGCGGTGAAGGAGCTGCTGGGCCGGGCCTGACGTCCACCCCCCGTCGTGGTGGGGCGGGGGTTACCCCGTGAGGGGCCGCCGTTAACGCCATGATCGGGAAGAGGTCACTCCGGTTCACTCGTTCAGGTGGCAACCAGGCATGTGACCGATGGATTGCCCCGGGCCGGTCCTACCTTTCTGCTGTCGGACCGAACAGGTGTGGGGGAGCCGCGGCCGCCGGAGAACCCGGAGGGCGGCCGCGCGAGGGACGCCGACGGCCGGTGGCGGCCGACGGCGGCCACCGGTCCGGGCCGCCGTGTCTGCGGCGGACCACCTCCTCCGCCCCGGGCCGCCCCCACGTCGTACGCGCCGCACGCGTCGCCGTGGGGCGGCCGGGCGCCGACCGGCCCGTACGGCCGGCACCGCCCGCTCGGCCCGGCCATCCGTCGATCCCGTTCTGTCCTGGAGGTCTCCCGTGCGCGTAGCACTGCTCACCGAGGGTGTGCGCCCGCGCTCCCCGCGTGGCGCCGGCGGCTGGTGCGACCGGCTGGTGGACGGCCTGCGCGAGCACGACTTCGCCTGGTACGTCCTCGCCGGGACGGCCGGGACGGCCGGGACGGTTGGGACGGCCGGAACGGACGGGGCTGCCGGGACTGCCGGGACGGCCGGAACGGACGGGGGAGCCGCCGGGGCCGGCCCGGAGGACGCGGCCCGGCCCGCGATCCACGAACTCGCCCTCTGGGGGCGCCGCCCGGCGGGCCGGGCGCCCGGCGCCCTGCGCGGCCGTCAGTACGCCGCCGCCTACGACCGGCTGGTCCGGGCCCTGCTCCGCCCCGGCGAGCGGTCCGGCTTCGGCCCCGGCCTCTACCGGCTCGCCGAACTCGCCCGCGCCGACGGCGGGCTGCCCGCCTTCCTGGTCTCCGACCGGGCCCGGCGCGTCCTGGAGCGGGTCTGGCGCTCGCCCGGCGCCGACACCTCCGCCGGACAGCCGCTGGTCTGCGACGTCCTGGTCGCCGCCGACCTGCTCGAACAGTGCCTGCGGCCGCTCTCCGCCCCCTGGTACGGCACCGCGCCCGGCGGCCTCGGCGCCGCCGACCTCTGCCACGTCGGCGGCGGCGGCCCGGCCGCGCTGCCCGCGCTGGTCGCCAAGCAGCTGCACGGGGTGCCGTTCGTGGTCACCGAGCACGGACTGCACCTGCGCGAGCAGTACCTCGGCTACCGCGAGGCCCCCTACCGCTGGCCGGTCCGGGCCCTGCTGCTCGCCTTCTTCCGGGCGCTCACCGAGGAGACCTACCGGCAGGCCGCGATACTGACCCCGGGCAGCGCCCACGACCAGCAGTGGCAGCGCCGCTGCGGGGCCGATCCGGCGCGCACCCGGGTCGTGTACGAGGGCACCCCGGCCGTGGAGCGGCCCGCGGCCGGCCCCGAACCGGCCGCCCCCACCCTGGTCTGGGCCGGCGCCCTGGAGCCGGGCCGCGACCCCGAACTCGCGCTGCACGCCTTCGCCCGGGTCCGTGCCGAACTGCCCGCCGCGCGCCTGGTCGTGCACGGGGAGGAGGCCGTCCCCGGCTACCGGGCGCACTGCGCGGCCGTCGCCGAACGGCTCGGGGTGGCCGACGCGGTCGAGTTCGCCGGGCGGCCCCGTTCGGCCGCCGACGCCTGGGCGGACGGCACCGTCGTGGTCTTCTCCGCCCTCTCCCAGCGCCGCCCCCGCCTGCTGGCCGACGCGATGCTGAGCGGCCGCGCGGTGGTCAGCACCGATGTCGGGGTGGCCCGCGAGGTGGTCGGCCCGACCGGGCTGCTGGTGCCGCCGCGCGACCCGCAGGCGTTGGCCGGAGCCTGTCTCGCCCTGCTGCGCGACGGCGAGCGCAGGGCCCGGCTCGGGCGGGCCGGCCGCCTGCGGGCGCAGGAACGCTTCGCCGTCGAGCCGGTGACCGGTGCCTTCCGGGAGATCTACCTGGAGCTGGTCTCGCAGTGGCCGGCCTTCCCGGCCGCCGCGCCCGACGCCGGTGCCGGCCCGCGGCCCCGGCCGTTCGCCCGCCCCGCCGAGTACTGGATCACCGACCGCCGTCACACCGCGCCGGGGGAGGCCGTTCCGGCGGCCGCCGTCCCCGTGACGGCGGACCCGGGGACGGCCGAAGGCACCGGCACCGGCACTGAAGGCACCGGCACCGACGGCACCGACGACGGCGGCACCGCCGACCGGGCGGACGGGGCCGGCGCCGTGGTGGCGCTGTCGCGGGGGCGGATGCCGGCGGCCGGCGAGGCGCCGGACCGGGCCGGGTCGTTCGCGGAGGCGGTCTGATGGCGGGCGGCGGGGGAGCGGCGGCCGTCGGGCTCGCGGACGGGTCCGGTGACCCGGTCCGGGAGGTGATGGCCGAGCACCGGGTGCTCTGCGAACGGGCCGTGGACCCGCTGGAGATCGCCGCCGGGCTGGCGGAGGCCGGGCTGGGACCGGCCGCCGCCGCCCGGTGCCGGCATGCCGACCTGTTCTCGCTCGCCGAGGAGCTGTACGCCCGGGTGCCGCGCCGGCCGCCCTCGGCGGAGCCGGCCGAGCCCGCCGGGGGCCGGCAGCGGCGGCGCGGGGCGGCGCTGCGGACGGCGGGGCTGGCCGTGCTCCCGTGCGCGGCGGCGGCCGCGCTCGGCGGGAGCCGACCCGTCCTGCTGGTGGCGGCCGTTCCGCTGGCCCTGGTCCCGGCCGCCGCCGGGACGGCCGGAGCGGGCGGTGCGGCCGCCGTGCCGTGGGTCGGGCCGGGGCCCGGGGAGGGGCCGGAGGCGGAGCTGGGCCCGGCCGGACCGGAGCACGGGCGGACGGGCCCGCCCGCCGGGACCCGCCGCTGGTGGGATCCGGCCGCGCGGGGGGCCGGGCTGGCCGCCCTGCTGCTGGTGCCGCTGGCCGTGGCGGCCGACGGGCCGGAGGAACGGCGGGTGACGGCCGCGCTGGTGCTGGCGGCGGCGCTGTCCACCGGGTCCGCGGAGTGGGCGGCCCGGTGGTACCGGCAGGTCGGCCGGGGGCACCTGGGGGCGGCGGCGACGCTGGCCGAGTTCAGGTCCCGGATGCGGCCGGTGCTCCCGGTGGCGCTGGCGCTGCACCTGGCGGTGCTGGCCGTGCTGAGTTTCGCGGCGCTGGCCGTGCTGACCGCGCTCGCGCCGCGCCCGGGCCCGGCGCACGGCGGCGGGCTGCTGCACCTGGCGGCCGAGCGCGCCGAGCCCGCGCAGTGGGCGGCACAGGGCGTGCTCGGCCTGCTGCTGGTGCTGCCCGTGCTGCTGGCACGCTGCGGCCGTCCCGCGGCGGCCGCGCTGGGCGCGCTGGCCGGAGCGGCGGGCACGGCGGCGCCGCCCGCGCCGTCCGCCGGGCTGCTCGGCGGTGGCGCGGTGGCCCTGGCCCTGCTGCTGTACGCGTGGCCGGTGCTGGGCCGCCCCGATGCGCACCGCTGACCGCCGTCCGGGCCCGGACGGCCCCCGGCGGTCGTCGGACAACCCCTGGAACTCCCGCTTTCCCGTTGTTCACTCGGACCCGCCAGACCGTGCCCGGTCTGGCTTCGTGGAAGGACGCCCCCCGATGAGGGTGCTGCTGCTGGGCGCCGACGGCTTCATCGGCCGTCGGGTCACCGATCGCCTGCTCGTGGATCCGGAACTGCAGGTGACCGTACTCGGCCGGCGTGACTCCGCCGACATCCGTTTCGACCTGACCACCGGCAGTCCCGGGGCGCTGGCCCGGTTCCTGGACGCGGTCGCGCCGCAGGTGGTGATCAACTGCGCGGGTGCCACCTACGGCAGTTCGCGCACGCTGATCCGGGCCAACACGCTCGCCGTGGCGACCGTTTGCGAGGGGATCCGGCGCAGCCGGGAACCGGCCCGGCTGGTGCACGTCGGTTCGGCGGCCGAGTACGGGCCGGTGCCGGGCGGGGTGCCGGTGTCGGAGAGCGCCGAGCCCCGGCCGGTGGGCCCGTACGGGGTGTCGAAGCTGGCCGGGACGGAGCTGGTGCTGGCCTCGGGGCTGGACGCCGCGGTGCTGCGGGTGTTCGACGTGGTCGGCCCGGGGGCGCCGACCGCCTCGCTGTTCGGGCGGCTGGCGGAGGGGCTGCGGCGGGCGCTGGAGCGCGAGGAGTCCCAGGTGCGGATGCCGGACCTGTCCGGATACCGGGATTTCGTGGATGTCAGGGACGTCGCGCGGGCGATCCAGGCGGCCGCGGTCTCGGCCGCGACCGGGGTGATCAACATTGGCAGCGGGCACGCCGTCCGGGCCCGGGAGGCGGCCCAGCTGCTGGTCCGGGCGTCCGGCTTCGAGGGGTCGGTGGTCGAGGAGAACCGGCAGGTCGTCCTGCCCGCGCAGGCCGGCGGGCCGGTCGAGCACCTGCCGGGGCACGTGCCCGCGCACCACCTGCCCGGCCACCGGCCGGCGGAGCCCCGCCCGGGCGAGGGGCGGGCGCCGTCGGGGGAGCCGGTGCCGTGGCGGCAGGCCGATGTGCGGACCGCCCGGGACCGTCTCGGCTGGCGGACACAGGTGCCGCTGGAGGAGTCGCTGGGGGACGTCTGGCTGGAGACGGCCTGCCGGGTCTGAGTCCGGGGGCGCCGCCGCGGTCCGGGCCGGTCCGGGCGGCGGCGGCACCGGGAACCCGTTGCTTCCGGGCCCCGGAGCGGTCCGCGGCGACCGTTCCGGGGCCCGGTGCGTGGTCCCACCATCCGGTGCGGCCCGTCTCGTCCTTCGGACGGGCTGTCTCGGAATACCGGGGCGGCGTGACACTGTTGGCCTAGCAGAGCCACCGCGGTGGCGGAGCAACAAGCCCCAAGAGGTTGGCCCCGGCCACCCGAACCGACGAGCAACGGAGAACCCGTGTCGCTGCCACCCCTGGTCGAGCCGGCCGACGAGCTCACCGTCGACGAGGTCCGCAGGTACTCCCGCCACCTGATCATCCCCGACGTGGGCATGGCCGGGCAGAAGCGGCTGAAGAACGCCAAGGTGCTGTGTGTCGGCGCCGGCGGTCTGGGCTCGCCCGCGCTGATGTACCTGGCCGCGGCCGGCGTCGGGACGCTGGGGATCGTCGAGTTCGACGTCGTCGACGAGTCGAACCTGCAGCGGCAGATCATCCACGGCCAGTCGGACATCGGCCGCTCGAAGGGCGAGTCGGCGCGGGACTCGGTCAAGGAGATCAACCCCTACGTCGAGGTGATCCTGCACGACGAGCGCCTCGACAACTCCAATGTCATGGAGATCTTCTCCGGCTACGACCTGATCGTGGACGGCACCGACAACTTCGCCACCCGCTACCTGGTGAACGACGCCGCGGTGCTGCTCGGCAAGCCGTACGTGTGGGGCTCGATCTACCGCTTCGACGGCCAGGCGAGCGTGTTCTGGGCCGAGCACGGCCCCTGCTACCGCTGCCTCTACCCGGAGGCGCCGCCGCCGGGCATGGTCCCGTCCTGCGCCGAGGGCGGCGTGCTGGGCGTGCTGTGCGCGTCGATCGGCTCGATCCAGGTCACCGAGGCGATCAAGCTGCTGGCCGGGGTCGGCGACCCGCTGGTCGGCCGGCTGATGATCTACGACGCCCTGGAGATGAACTACCGCCAGGTGAAGGTCCGCAAGGACCCGAACTGCGCGCTCTGCGGCGAGAACCCGACCGTCACCGAGCTCATCGACTACGAGGCCTTCTGCGGCGTCGTGTCGGAGGAGGCGCAGGCCGCGGCCGCCGGTTCGACGGTCACCTCGAAGCAGCTCAAGCAGTGGCAGGACGACCAGGAGGACATCTTCCTGATCGACGTCCGCGAGCCCGGCGAGTACGAGATCGTCAGCATCCCCGGCGCGGTGCTGATCCCGAAGAACGAGTTCCTGATGGGCAACGCGCTGGAGCAGCTGCCGCAGGACAAGAAGATCGTGCTGCACTGCAAGTCGGGCGTCCGCTCGGCCGAGGTGCTGGCCGTGGTGAAGTCGGCGGGCTTCTCCAACGCCGTCCACCTGGGCGGCGGCGTGCTCGGCTGGGTGAACCAGATCGAGCCGCACAAGCCGGTCTACTGACCGCACCGCGCAGCAACCGACCACCGCGAAGGGCCCGCTCCGGCGGGCCCTTTCCGCGTCCGGAGCCCTGTCCGGAGCCCTGTCCGGTGCCCCGCCGGAAGGGGTGGCTAGAGCGCGCCCTTGCGCTGCAGCACGTTGTAGGAGATCCAGCCCGGGACCACCGGCAGCCAGAAGGTGAGCGCCCGGTAGAGGAAGACCGCCGGGGTGGCGACGGCGGCCGGCACGTCGGCGACGGTGAGCGCGCCGATCAGGGCGACCTCGACCGGGCCGATGCCGCCGGGGGTGGGGATGGCGGAGCCGGCCGCGTTGGCGGTCAGGAAGACCACGGCGACCGCCGAGAAGGAGATCGAGCCGCCGAAGGCCTGCACCGAGGCGTCCAGGCAGGCAGTGAACGACAGGGTCAGCAGCAGGATGCCGCCGAAGCCGGTGACCAGCTTGCTGGGCGTCTGCATGAGGTCGAGCATCCGCGGCACCACGCCGAAGAACAGCGAGCGCAGCCGGTTCAGCACGAACCGCCGCAGCGGGGCGACCGCCGCCACCACCAGCGCCAGCACGGCCGCGCTCAGCACGCCGATGATCACCGCGCGGGAGGCGGACAGGTCGCCGTTGGTCTGGCTGCCGGTGATCAGGCCGAAGCTGAACAGCAGCAGCAGGTGCCCGGTCAGACCGGCCAGCTGGGAGGCGCCGACCGAGGCGACCGCCTGGCCGGAGCGGATGCCCGCCTTCTGCAGGTAGCGGGTGTTCAGCGCGATGCCGCCGATCGCGGCCGGGGCGACCAGCTTCACGAAGGAACCGGCGATCTGGGCGGCCACGGTCCGGCGGAACGGCAGCTTCTCCGGGACGAAGCCGGTCAGGCTCATCGCCGCGGCCACGTAGGAGAAGCCCGCCGCGGCGAGCGCCACCGCCGCCCAGGCCCAGTCCATCTGGGAGAGCTTGAGCTGGGCCGGCTTGACGGTGGTCAGGGTCAGATAGGCGGCGAAGGCGAACGCGATCACCATGATCAGGCTCTTCGGCTTGAGTCGCTCCAGCCTGGCCGGCTCCATCGGCGCCTCGGGCGCGATCTGCAGGATCTGGCCGCGGATCCGGCTGAGCAGGTCCTCGCCGGCGACCGCGATGTCCTCCTCGGCCTGCTCCTGGGTGCGCTCGCCGGCGGCGACCTGCTCCAGGGCCTTGGCCTGGGCGGCGGTCTTGCGCTCCTTGCCGAGCTTCTTCAGGTCGACCCGGGTCGACCGGCTCATCCCGACCGGCTGGAGCAGCGGCAGCGCCTGGGCGACCCGCTCGGCGCCGAGCACCGCGTTGGCGGTGGCGACCGTGCGCTCCGGGCCGATCCGCAGCGCGAAGGTGGTGAGCAGCTGGGCGACGTCGATCCGCAGGGTGAGGTCGGTGGCCGCGATGTCGCCGCCGGAGAGGTTGACCAGGCAGGCCGTCTTCCCGTCGACGACCAGCAGCGACTCGCCGGTGAGCCGGCGGTGCGCGATCCGGCGCTCGTGCAGGGCGGCGACCGACTCCCACAGCGAGGCCATCACCTGGTCGGTCACCTCCTCGTCGGCGAGGTCGTCCAGGGTGCGGCCCTCGACGTTCTCGTAGACCAGGATCGCGGCGTCCGGGCCCAGCTCGGAGGTGGCGACCAGCTGCGGGGCGCGGGCGCCGGAGGCGGCGGCCGCGTACGCGATCAGCGCCTCCTGCTCCAGCGCCTGGCGCAGCGACTGCGGGCTGCGCCGCACGGCCACCGAACGCAGCCGCAGCCGGCGCCAGGCCCGGTAGAAGAAGCCGGAGGCCTGCTGCTCGCGGTCGACGATGTGGACGTCCAGCGGCGGGCCGCTCTGCTGGGCGACCAGGTAGCGGCGGGTGCCGCCGGGGGCGTCGGGGGCGCGGTGGGCGCTGGCCGGGGTGAAGCCGACCTTGCGCAGGCCGATCATCAGGTGCTGCCCGGTGGGCCGGATGTTCGGCGAGCCGATCGCGTAGAGCGTGCCGTAGGCGACGGACCAGCCGATCAGCACGGTGAGCAGCAGGGACAGCGGGGTGGTGTAGCCGCCGAGCAGCTCGGTGATGCCGCTGAACACGACCACCACCCACAGGGCGACCCGCCAGCGCGGTCTGCTCGACATCCCGACCGCCGTCATATAGGCGATCACCGGGGCGAGGTAGCCGTGCACCGGATCGGTCAGGGTGCCGACGGAGTCCAGCGGGAAGCGGGTCAGCGCGTCCCGGATGTGGTCGGAGGCGCCCTCGGCCACCCACCAGTCGATGCCCAGCGAGACGCCGTAGGCCAGTACCGAGGCGAGCACGCCGTCGGCGACCCGCAGCCCGTCGCGCTTGATCAGCCGCTCGACCGCGAAGGCGAGCGGCACGGCCAGCACCGCGACGTTGGAGACCAGGCCGGTGATGGTGGACAGCACCGGGGAGAAGCGGGGCGCGTTCTCGGCGATGTCGATCTCGATGCCGGTGGTGGTCGAGGTCGCCACACCGGCGAGCACGAACACCGCGACGATGCCGAAGACGCCGGCCAGGAAGCGGATGAGGTCCGAGGGACGGTGCGCGCGGGCGGCGAGCAGCGGTTCGTCGACATCCAGGTGCGGGGTGTCGTCCAGCGGATCGTGCCCGGGGCGCGGGGCCGGGGCCTCCGTGCCGTCGGTCACGGCGCCCGGTCCGGGGTCGGCCGCGGGCGGCTGGCTGGGTACGGCGGCGGGCGCCCCGGTCTCGGGGCCGGCCGGCTGAGGGCTCTTGATCGTCCGTTCCTTGATCAGGGAGACTTCCGGTGACGGCGCGGCGGCGGGCTGTCCGCCGCGACCTGCGGGCATGCTGGCGGAGGACTCGTCGGAGCCCTCGTCCACACCCACGTCAGCCGTCCCGGTCATCTGGTCTTGTCCTCGTATCACCACTCACCGCCCCGAAGATGGTGGCATGCCTCGGCGCCCCGCGCTGGACAGGGGCCGGATCGGGCGCGGCGGATCGTTCGCACGGGCCCCGTCGTCCGGCCGGATGCGGAAGAATGCCGCAGGTGACGGACGCCCCCGACGAGGCCGGCCACGGCGAGCTGCCTCCCTTCGCCGAACTCGTGCTCGACCTGACCGAGCGGATTCCACCCGGCCGGGTGATGACCTACGGGGACATCGCCGAGTACCTCGGCCAGGGCGGGCCCCGGCAGGTCGGCCGGGTGATGGCCCTGTACGGCGGCGCCGTCCCCTGGTGGCGGGTGGTCCGCGCCGACGGCCGCCTGCTGCCCGGCCACGAGCACCGCGCCCTGGGCCACTACGGCGACGAGGGCACCCCGCTGCGGGAGCTCGCCGACCCGCCCCGGGTCGATCTGCGGCGCGCCCGCTGGGACGGCAGCGCCTAGCTCCGCCGGTACCGGCGGGGCGGGCCCGGATCGGGCGGAATCACGTGCGCGGACGGGAATGACGGGGCAGGATCGTAGGCTCGATGTACGACGGGCCCCTCGACGGGGCCCGCCCGCAGTTGCCGAGCACGACCCCCAGGACGTCCGTGAGCTCCCCCTACCGTCTGGTGCGCAGCCCCCTCGTACCGCCCGTACCGCCCGAACTCGACGCCTACCAGCGCGCCGTGGTCGAGCACACGGGCGGTCCGCTGCTGGTGCTCGCCGGACCCGGCACGGGCAAGACCACCACGCTGGTCGAGGCCGTCGCCCGGCGGATCGAGAACGGCACCGATCCCGAGCGGATCCTCGTCCTCACCTTCAGCCGCAAGGCCGCCGTGGAGCTGCGCGACCGGATGGCCGGCCGGCTCTCCGCCACCGCCGCCGGCGCCCGTGCCGCCGCCCCGCAGGCCACCACCTTCCACTCCTTCTGCTACGCCCTGCTCCGCGCCCACCAGGACCCGGCCGACTACGCCGAGCCGCTGCGGCTGCTCTCCGGCCCGGAGCAGGACGTCATGGTCCGCGAGCTGCTCGCCGGCGGCGCCGAGGACGCCCGGCGCGGCCGCTCCCGGATCGCCTGGCCGCTCGACCTGCGCGCCTGTCTGACCACTCGCGGCTTCGCCGACGAGGTCCGCGCCGTCCTCGCCCGCAGCCGGGAGCTCGGGCTGGGCGAGGCCGAGCTGGCCCGCTTCGCCGAGGGGGTGCGGCGCCCCGACTGGGCCGCCGCCGCGCACTTCCTCGCCGACTACCTCGACGTCCTCGACCTGCGCGGCGTCCTCGACTACGCCGAGCTGGTGCACCGCGCCGTGCTGCTCGCCGAACGCCCCGAGGTCGAGCGGAGCCTGCGCGAGCGCTACGACGCGGTCTTCGTCGACGAGTACCAGGACACCGACCCGGCCCAGGTCCGGCTGCTGCGGCGGCTGGCCGGCGGCGGGCGCGAGCTGATCGCCGTCGGCGACCCGGACCAGTCCATCTACGCGTTCCGCGGCGCCGACATCAACGGCATCCTGGAGTTCCCGCAGACCTTCCGGCACGCCGACGGCCGCCCCGCCGAGGTCAAGGTGCTGCGGGTGTCCCGCCGCTCGGGCGCCGTGCTGCTCGCCGCCGCCCGCGAACTCACCCGGCGGATGCCGATGGGCCGGCTGCCCAGCGACAAGCTCGCCCAGCACCGCGCCCCGCTGCCCGCGCGGGAGGGCGGCCGGGTCGAGGTCCGCACCTACCCGACCCCCGGCGCCGAGCTGGACTCGGTCGCCGACCTGCTGCGCCGGGCCCATCTGGAGGACGGCGTGCCGTGGGGCGAGATGGCGGTGCTGGTCCGGGCCGGCGCCCGGTCCATCCCCGGGGTGCGGCGGGCGCTCGGCGCGGCCGGGGTGCCGCTGGAGATCGACGGCGACGACCTGCCGCTGCGCGAGGAGCCGGCCGTCGCCCAGCTGCTGCTGGCGCTGCGGGTCTGTGCCGAGCAGGCGGTCCGCGACCGCCGGGACGCCGCCGAGGACGACGGGGCCGGCCCCGGTACGCCCGACCCGCTCACCACCGAACTCGCGCACGCCCTGCTCACCGGTCCGCTCGGCGGCCTGGACGGCGCCGACCTGCGCCGCCTCGGCCGCACCCTGCGGGAGGAGGAACGCGCCGCCCTGCGCGCCGAGGCCGCCGCGCTGGCCCGGGACGCCGAGCGGGCCCGCGCGGCCGCCGAGGACGACGGCGCCGCCGCCCCGGCCGCCCCTGCCCCGACTGTCGCCGCCCCGGCCGCCGCCGTTCCCCGCCCGGCCGGCGAGCTGGTCCGCGAGGCCCTCGCCGAACCGGAGCGCCTCGCCGTTCTGGACACCCCCTACGCCCGCCGCGCGTACGCCCTCGGCAGCCTGCTGCGCAAGGTCCGCGAGGCCCTCGCCGGCGGCTGCACCGCCGAGGACGCCCTCTGGCAGCTGTGGGAGGGCTCCCGCCGCTGGCGCGAACGCCTGGAGCGCGCCGCCCTGCGCGGCGGCGCCGCCGGCCGCAACGCCGACCGGGACCTCGACGCCGTCTGCGCCCTCTTCGAGACCGCCGCCCGCGCCGAGGAGCAGGTCACCGGCCACCGCGGCGCCCTGGACCTGCTCGCCGAGCTGGAGGCCCAGGACATCGCCGCCGACACCCTCACCGTGCGGGCCGTGCGCCCCGAGGCGGTCCGGCTGATGACCGCCCACCGCGCCAAGGGCCTGGAGTGGCGGCTCGTCGTCGTCGCCGGCGTCCAGGACGGCCTCTGGCCCGACCTGCGCCGCCGCGGCTCCCTCCTGGAGGCCGACCGGATCGGCCGCGACGGCCTCGCCGAACCCCTCACTCCCGCCGCCCTGCTCGCCGAGGAACGCCGCCTCTTCTACGTCGCCGCCACCCGGGCCAAGGACCGGCTGGTCGTCACCGCCGTCAAGGCCCCCGCGGACGACGGCGACCAGCCGTCCCGCTTCCTGCGCGAGCTCTACCGCGAGGAGGTCGACCCCAGGACCGGCCGGGTGCTGCGCCGCACCCCTGCCGTCACCGTCGAGGACGTCACCCACCGCCCGCGCCGTCCGCTCGCCGTGCCCGCGCTGGTCGCCGAGCTGCGCGCGGTCACCGTCGACCCCGCCCGCTCGCCCGAGCTGCGCCGCGCCGCCGCCGAACGGCTCGCCACCCTCGCCCTCGCCACCGACGAGGAGGACCGCCCGCTCGTCCCCGCCGCCCGCCCCGAGGCCTGGTGGGGCCTGGACGACCCCACCGCCGCCCCCGCCCCGCTGCGCGACGCCGCGCTGCCGGTGCGGCTCTCCGGCAGCGGCCTGGAACAGCTGGAGAGCTGCTCGCTCCAGTGGTTCCTCGACAAGGAGGTCAAGGCCCGCGGCACCTCCTCCGCCGCGCAGGGCTTCGGGAACGTCGTGCACGCCCTCGCCGACGAGGTCGGCTCCGGCCGCACCCCCGCCGACCTCGCCGTCCTGATGGAACGCCTGGACACCGTGTGGGACGCCCTCGCCTTCGACGCGCCGTGGAAGTCCCAGCAGGAGAAGTCCGAGGCCCGCGACGCCCTGGAGCGCTTCCTCACCTGGCACGTCATGGCCCGCGGCCGGGACGTGGTCGCCACCGAGCACGGCTTCGACGTCACCCTCGACGCCGGCGGCGTCCAGGTGCGGATCCGCGGCTCGATGGACCGGGTCGAGCAGGACGAGGCCGGCCGCGCCTACGTGGTCGACTTCAAGACCGGCAAGCAGACGCCCACCGACAAGTCCCTGCCCGACCACAAGCAGCTCGCCGTCTACCAGCTCGCCGTCCGCTCCGGCGCGCTCAACGGGCTGCCCGGCTTCGACCCGGCCACCGCCGCCGAGTCCGGCGGCGCCGAACTCGTCCAGCTCCGCAAGCCCGACAAGGCCGTGCCCGAGGCGCCCAAGGTGCAGCGGCAGGACCCGCCCGACGGCGAGCCGTGGATCGAGAACCTGCTCGCCGACGCCGCCGGGCGGATCCTCGCCGAACGCTTCGTCCCGCAGACCGGCGGCGGCTGCGACCGCTGCACCTTCCGGCGCAGCTGCTCCGCCCAGCGCGAGGGCGTCCAGGTGGTCGAGTAGACCCGTCCTTCCGCCCCCGCGACCGGGGCGGCGGCCGCCCCGCGTGGCCCTCGCAACACGTGGCCGTCGCCACAGCGGCGCCCGGGCTGTCGGCGGCCCCCGTTACCGTTGCGTGGTGACCGCCGTGCTCAGCCATCCCGACCAGCTCAAGGAGCTGCTGGGCATTCCCTTCAACCGGGAGCAGATCGCGGCCGTCGGCGCCCCGCTGCGGCCCGCCGTCATCGTCGCCGGCGCCGGCTCCGGCAAGACCACCGTGATGGCCGCCCGGGTCGTCTGGCTGGTCGGCTCCGGTGCCGTCCGCCCCGAGCAGGTCCTCGGCCTCACCTTCACCAACAAGGCGGCCGGCGAACTCGCCGAGCGCGTCCGCGCCGCCCTGCGCCAGGCCGGGGTCGCCCAGCCCCCGGCGGAGGAAGGCTGGGCTGCCGGCCCCCACGGCGAGGACCTCGGTGAGCCCGAGATCTCCACCTACCACGCCTTCGCCGGCCGCCTCCTCAAGGAGCACGGCCTGCGCATCGGCATCGAGCCCGACGTCCGGCTGCTCGCCGACGCCACCCGCTTCCAGCTCGCCGCCAAGGTACTGCGCACCGCCCGGGGCCCGTTCCCCGCCCTCACCGGCACCTTCACCGGCCTGGTCGCCGACCTCATCGCCCTCGACGGTGAACTCGCCGAGCACCTGGTCACGCCCGAGCGGCTGCGCGCCCACGACGAGGACCTGCTCGACGCCCTGGCCGGCGTCCGGCTCAGCAACGAGGACCTGCGGGCGGTGCCCGCCACCGCCCGGGCCCGGCTGGAGCTGCTGCGCCTGGTCGAGGACTACCGGCGCCGCAAGAGCGCCGCCGGCCTGATGGACTTCGGCGACCAGATCGCCGCCGCCGCCCGGCTCGCCCAGCAGCGTCCGGAGGTCGGCGCCCTGCTGCGGGACCAGTACCGGGTGGTCCTGCTCGACGAGTACCAGGACACCTCCGTCGCCCAGCGCCTGATGCTGGCCGGCCTGTTCGGCGCCGGCCCGGACGGCCCCGCCCCCGGCCACCCCGTCACCGCCGTCGGCGACCCCTGCCAGGCCATCTACGGCTGGCGCGGCGCCTCCGTGGCCAACCTCGACGACTTCCCGCGCCACTTCCCCGCCGCCGACGGCACCCCCGCCGACCGGTACGCGCTCAGCGAGAACCGCCGCAGCGGCGGCCGGCTGCTCGCCCTCGCCAACGGTCTCGCCGCGCCGCTGCGCGCCATGCACGAGGGCGTCGAGGCGCTGCGCCCCGCCCCCGGCGCCGAACTCGACGGCCGGGTGCGGGCCGCGCTGCTGCCCACCCACACCGAGGAGATCGACTGGCTCGCCGACCGGATCGCCCACCTGGTGCGCACCGGCACCGCGCCCGGCCGGATCGCCGTACTGTGCCGGGGCGGCGCGGCCTTCCCCGACGTGCACGCCGCGCTGGTCGCCCGCGAGGTGCCGGTCGAGGTGGTCGGCCTCGGCGGGCTGCTCCACCTGCCCGAGGTGGCCGACCTGGTCGCGGTGTGCGAGGTGCTCCAGGACCCGACCGCCAACGCCGCACTGGTCCGGCTGCTGATCGGCCCGCGCTGGCGGATCGGCCCGCGCGACCTCGCGCTGCTCGGCCGGCGCGCCGCCGAACTCGTCCGCACCGCGCGCCCCGAGGGCGTGGAGCCGCTCGCCGCCGCCGTCGCCGAGACCGACCCCACCGAGGTGGTCTCGCTCGCCGACGCCCTGGAGAGCTTCCTCGACGGCGAGGAGCCCGAGGACCCGGACGCCCCGGCGTTCTCCGCCGAGGCCCGGATCCGCTTCGCCCGGCTCGCCCGCGAACTGCGGGAGCTGCGCCGCTCGCTCGCCGAACCGCTGATGGACGTGCTGCACCGGGTGCTCGCCGTGACCGGCCTGGAGGTCGAACTCGCCGCCTCCCCGCACGCGCTCGCCGCCCGCCGACGGGAGACCCTGCACGCCTTCCTCGACGTCGCCGCCTCCTTCTCCGACCTCGACGGCGACCCGGGCCTCGCCGCCTTCCTCGGCTTCCTGCGCGCCGCCCAGGAGCACGACCGGGGCCTGGACGCCGGCCTGCCCGGCGGCGAGGACACCGTCAAGGTCCTCACCGCGCACAAGTCCAAGGGTCTGGAGTGGGACGTGGTCGCCGTCCCCGGCCTGGTCAAGGGCGCCTTCCCGTCCTCGACCCCGCGCGAGCGCTGGACCAGCGCCAAGCGGGTCCTGCCGCACGCCCTGCGCGGCGACGCCGCCACCCTGCCCGATCTGCGGGGCGACTGGAACGCGAAGGCCGTGAAGGAGTTCAGGGCGGCCCTGGCCGAGCACTCCGCCACCGAGGAACTGCGCCTCGGCTACGTCGCCTTCACCCGCCCCCGGGCCCTGCTGCTCGCCTCCGGCCACTGGTGGGGGCCGAGCCAGAAGACCCCGCGCGGCCCCTCCGCCTTCCTGGAACAGCTCCGCGAGCACGCCGAGCTCCCCGGCAACGGCGAGATCGACGTCTGGGCCGAGCCGCCCGCGGAGGGCGCCGAGAACCCGGCGCTCGCCGCGCCCGTCGAACGCCCCTGGCCGCTGCCGCTGGACCCGGCCGCCCAGCAGGCCCGCCGCCGGGTGGCCGAGGTCGTGCACCGGCGGCTGGCCGGGCAGCCCGCCCCCGACCCGGGGCCGATGGCGCCCGAGGACCGCCGGCTGGTCGAGTCCTGGGACCGCGACCTCACGGCGCTGATCGGCGAGTTGGAGCGCTCCCGCGGCCGGGTTCGGGAGGTGCCGCTGCCGGCCTCGCTCTCCGCCACCCAGCTAATGCGGCTGGCCGCCGACCCGGACGGCTTCGCGCACGACCTCGCCCGCCCGATGCCCCGCCCGCCGCAGCCCGCCGCCCGGCGCGGCACCCGCTTCCACGCCTGGGTGCAGTCGCGGATCGAACCGCTGATGCTGATCGGCCCGGGCGCGCTGCCCGGCGCCGACGACGACGGCATCGAGGACGAGCAGGACCTGGAGCGGCTCAAGGAGGCGTTCCTGGAGCGGCTCAAGGAGGCGTTCCTGCGCTCCCCGTACGCCGGCCGGACCCCGCTGCGGGTCGAGGCGCCGTTCCAACTGGTGCTGGCGGGCCGGGTGGTGCGCGGCCGGATCGACGCGGTCTACCGTGACGGTGACGACGGGTCAGAAATCGGCGGCGCGTCACGCTACGAAGTGGTGGACTGGAAGACGCACCGCGAGGAGACCGCCGACCCGCTCCAACTCGCCGTGTACCGACTGGCGTGGGCCGAACAGGCCGGCGTTCCGCCGGAGCAGGTCACGGCCTCGTTCCTGTACGTCCGGAGCGGCCGGATCGAACAACCCGCAGGACTTCCCGACCGAAAAGAGTTGGAACGGCTCCTGATCGGGAACAGTGAAGAATGAGTCACAGAGAGCATTCAAGTCATCACGGCATCGGGCGAAACCTGTGCGTAGTGCACGTTTCGCGCCTATTGTGGGGTCGGTAACCGGTCAACCCCCGTGCTCCGGCCGCCAGCGAGGCCCGTATTCCCTAACCCTCAGTCATCACCGCAGGTGCCCTCGGGCATCCGCGTCTTCTGCTGGAGAACCGAAGTTGAGCGCGACCGGATGGATCAGAGAACGGTTCGCCGGGCCGACCCCGGGAACCGCACCCGGCGCGACCGGCACCTGGCCGAGGACGGCACTGTCGCTGCCGTTCATCGGTATGGCGCTGGTCGTCGTCCTCGACTACTTCACCGACGCCGCGGTGACCGTCGAACCGGCGCTCACCGCCGTCCCCGCGCTGGCCGCCGTGGTCAGCCGACGCACCTGGTACCCCCTCGCCATCGGCGCCTGCACCGAGGTCGCCGCCTTCGCCATGGCCGTGCACAACGACGTGCTGGGCGAGTCCGTGCACAGTGCCACCGTCTTCGCCATCGTCCTCGTCGCCGTGATCAGCTGGGTCAGCGCCACCCTGAGGCTGCGCCAGGAGCGCCTCCTCGCCGACGCCCAGCTGGTCGCCTCCATCGCCCGGCGCGTCCTGCTGCGCCCCGTCCCCGACCGGGTCGGCACCGTCCGCGCCGCCGTCCACTACGCGGCCGCCGCCGCCCACGCCCGGATCGGCGGTGACCTCTACGAAGTCGTCAACACCCGGCACGGCGTGCGCGCCGTCGTCGGCGACGTTCGCGGCAAGGGCCTCGGCGCCGTCGAGACCGCCGCCGCCGTGCTCGGCGCCTTCCGTGAGGCCGCCCACCAGGAGGCCGCCCTCGACAAGGTCGCCGGCTGGCTGGCCGACAGCCTCGACCGCGCCCTGCACGAGAACGACCACCCCGGCGTCGAGGAGGAGTTCGTCACCCTCGTCCTCATCGGCGTGGGCCCCGACGGCACCGCCGAGATCGTCAACTGCGGCCACCCCGCCCCGCTGCTGCTGCGCGGCGGCGAGGCCGTCCGTCCGCTCGAACTCGCCGAGACGGTGCCCCCGCTCGGCGTCCTCGACCCCGCCGACGTCCGGCCCCCGGTCCACCGGGTCCCGCTCCGCCCCGGCGACCGGGTCCTGCTCTTCACCGACGGCGTCATCGAGGCCCGCGACCGGGCCGGCGTCTTCTACCCGCTCGCCGAACGCTTCCCCCGGCACGCCGACGGCGGACCGGTGGAGGTGCTGCGCCGCCTGCACGAGGACGTCGTGCGCCACGTCGGACGCCAGCTCGGCGACGACGCCGCCATGCTGCTCCTCCAGTACGACCCGCCGCCGGTCACCGACCGGCCCGTCACCGCCACCGCTGCCGCAGCCGCCCGGGCCCCGGCCGATCCCGGCGGGCAGCCCGCCCCGCCGGCCCCGCGCACCCCGTCCGTCCCGCACGTTCCGCAGCAGAACGCGCACCTGTCCCGGCAGTGAGATCCGCTACAGCGACACCCTGACCACCAGCGGGCGGTGGTCCGACACCACCGTGCGCGGTGCCGTCGCCGGTCCCACCGCCGTCCGCGGCACCCCGACCGCCAGCACATGGTCGAACTGCACCGCCGGCCGGTGCGAGGGGTAGGTGGGCGTGCGTGCCAGGTCGTACCAGCCCTGGAGCCGCGCCCGCGGCTCCCGCACCCGCCGCCGGCGCGGCTCCACCAGCGCCGGCCGGGCCCGCCGGGCCGCCCGCAGCTCCCGCACCCGTGCCCGGGGCGCCGACCGCTCCAGCGCGCTCGCCCCGCCCAGCACCGTGCGCGGCACCGCGCCCACCAGGTTGAAGTCCCCCAGCACCAGGTACGGCTGCGGCAGGTCGGCGATCCACCGGCGGATCGCCGCCAGCTGCGCCATGTTCCAGCCCGGGACGAACGACAGGTGCGCCGCGACCACCGTGAACGGCCCCCGGCCGCCCTCCAGTACCGCCGCCAGCGCCGCGCGCGGCTCGTCCGGAACGGGTGTCAGTCCGCGCCGTCCGGCCACCCGCAGCGGGAGTCCGAACGGTGCCGGCGCGAACCGGCGGGCCCGCCAGTGCAGCACCGGAAGCCGGGTCAGCAGCGCGGTGCCGTAGGCGGGCGGTGCCTGCGCGCCGAGTTCGGCCGGCCCGTACACCTGGATCCCGGGGGGCGCCGAGGGTTCCGGCAGCCAGCCGGCCACCGGGGCGGGGCGGCCGTGCAGGGCCGCGGCGAAGCGCCAGTCGGCGGCGCCCATCGCGGCGGCGGCGACGGCGGCCTGGTCGGTGCCGCCGGAGCGGGCCTGGTGCCGGTCCACCTCCTGGAGGGCCAGCACGTCGGCGTCCAGCGCGGCCACCGCCTCCGCGAGCGGTCCCGCGGGGTCGGGCGGGAAGGGCCGCGGGGTGCCGTCGGGGGCCAGCGGCCGGCCGTGCAGCAGGTTGAAGGTGGCGATGCGCAACTGGCTCACGCGGTACGACGTTACCGGTCGACGTCGGCCCGCCCGCGTCGGCTCCCGTCCCGGGGGTCCTGGCCGGGGTTCTCCGCGGGTGCGCCCCGTGGGGTCCCGGCTTGACCCGTCGAGCATACCGGGTATACATACTCGGTATGTCCATCCGCCACGGCCTGCTCGCCCTGCTCGACCAGGGGCCGCGCTACGGCTACCAGCTGAGAACCGAGTTCGAGGCGCGCACCGGCGCCACCTGGCCGCTGAACGTCGGCCAGGTCTACACCACCCTGGCCCGACTGGAACGCGACGGCCTGGTCGTCCCCGCCGGGGAGGACGAGGAGGGCCACCAGTTCTACGAGGCCACCGAAGCCGGCCGCGCCGAACTGCGGACCTGGTTCGACACCCCGGTGCCGCGCACCAACCCGCCCCGGGACGAGCTCGCCATCAAGCTCGCCATGGCCGTCACCGTGCCGGGCGTCGACGTGCCCGCCGTCGTCCAGGGCCAGCGCCGGCACAGCATCAAGGCGCTCCAGGACTACACCCGGCTCAAGGCCCGCGCCCTGACCGGCGAGAGCCGGCCCGGCGGGCCCGAGCAGCCCGGCGCCGACCTCGCCTGGCTGCTCGTCCTCGAACAGCTGATCTTCCAGACCGAGGCCGAGGTCCGCTGGCTCGACCACTGCGAGACCCGGCTCGCCCAGCACGCGGAGGCGGAGCAGGCCCGCGCGGCCGAGAAGCGCGCCGCCGGGGCGGGTGACGGCGCGGCCGCCGCGCCCGCCCGCTTCGGCCGCCGCCGCAGCAAGGCCTGACACCCCGCGTGCCACTGGGCCGGAACCGAACCGGCCCGACCAGAACCGGCCCGACCAGAACCGGCCCGACCCGAACCGGCTTTGACCCGAACCACCGGCCCGACCGCCGCCATCGCGCGACGGGCCCCACCACAGCAGGGGGAACCGTGTCCCACACCGATCCGACCAGGAGCGGCGACGCCGTCCTGCACCTGGACCACGTCACCCGTGTCCACGGCCAGGGCGCCGCCGAGGTCCAGGCGCTGCGCGGCGTCGACCTCAAGGTCCGCCCCGGCGAGTTCGTCGCCGTCATGGGCCCGTCCGGCTCCGGCAAGTCCACCCTGCTGACCCTCGCCGGCGGCCTCGACAGCCCCAGCACCGGCCAGGTCCTGGTCGAGGGTGTCGCCCTCGGCGGCCTCGGCCGCAAGCGGCTCGCCGAGGTCCGCCGCCGCTCCGTCGGCTACGTCTTCCAGGACTACAACCTGATACCGGCCCTCACCGCCGCCGAGAACATCTCCCTGCCGCGCGAACTCGACGGCCTGTCCGCCCGCGCCGCCCGCCGCGAGGCCCTCACCGCCCTGGAGGAGCTCGGCATCCCCGAGCTCGCCGACCGCTTCCCCGACGACATGTCCGGCGGTCAGCAGCAGCGCGTCGCCATCGCCCGCGCCCTCATCGGCGACCGCCGTCTCGTGCTCGCCGACGAGCCCACCGGCGCCCTCGACTCCACCACCGGCGAGTCCGTGCTCGCCGTGCTGCGGGCCCGCTGCGACGCCGGCGCCGCCGCCATGATGGTCACCCACGAAGCCCGGCACGCCGCCTGGGCCGACCGCGTCGTCTTCCTCCGCGACGGCCGCATGGTCGACGAGAGCGCCAGCCAGGACGCCGGCAGCCTCCTCCTCGCCGCCGCCACCAACGCGAAGGGCCCGGTGGCGGAGTGAAGCTCAGCTCCTGGCGGGTCGCCCTGCGCATCGCCCGCCGTGACGCCCTGCGCGCCAAGGGCCGCAGCGCCCTCGTGATCGCCATGGTCGCCCTGCCCGTGCTCGGCGTCGCCGGCGCGGACGTGGTCTTCCGCAGCGCCGACCTCGACCCGGTCGAGAAGGCCGTCCGCACCATGGGCCAGGCCGCGGCCGAACTGCAGATCCTCGACCGCGGCGCCGTCGTCCTCCAGGCCCCGGACCCCGACGAGGACTACCACCTCACCGACGCCTCGGAGACGAAGAAGGAGAACGGGCAGCCCGCCTACACCCCCGAGCAGCGGCTCAGCCTCGACACCGAACCCGTCGAGCTCGCCCGCCGGCTCCTGCCCGGCGCCACCCTGGTGCCGTTCCGCGAGGGCCCCTACGTCGCCACCAGCACCGCCGAGGGCCTCGCCAACGTCCGGATCACCGAGGCCGACCTCGCCGACCCGGTCTGGCGCGGCCGCTACGACATCGTCAAGGGCCGCGCCCCCAGCGCCGACCACGAAGTGGCCGCCAGCCAGGAGTTCCTGAACGTCTCCGGGCTGCGGATCGGCGACCGCACCGCGCCCCGTGGCCTCGAATCCACCCCCTTCACCATCACCGGCGTCGCCGAGTACCCCGGCGACCTGCGCACCGCCGTCCTGTTCGCCCGCCCGGGCACCGTGCTCGACAAGCTGCCGAACAGCGGGGTCCGCAGCGGCGCCAGCTCGGTGAGCGAGAGCGTCAGCCACTGGCTGGTCAAGCTCCCCGCCGGGGCCGTCGTCGACTGGCCCAAGGTGATGGAGCTCAACAAGTACGGCTTCGCCACCGCCTCGCGCGCCGTGCTCCTCGACCCGCCGGCCCGTTCCGAGGTGCCGTTCTACGCCTACCAGGACAGCCAGGGCAACAGCGGCCGCACCCCCTTCTTCGACCGGACCGCCGTCGTCGTCCTCGGCACCGTGGTCGGCATGGCCCTGCTGGAGATCGTCCTGCTGGCCGGCCCCGCCTTCGCCGTCGGCGCCCGCCGCTCCCGCCGCCAGCTCGGCCTGCTCGCCGCCGGCGGCGGTGACCGCGCCCAGGTGCGGGCCGTCGTCCTCGGTGGCGGTGTCGTCCTCGGCCTCACCGGCGCCGTCGTCGGTCTGGCCGGCGGCATCGGTCTGGTCGCCCTGCTCCGCACCCGCGCCGAGGAGGCCGCCGGCCAGCGCTTCGGCCACTTCGACCTGCAGCCGCTCGACCTGCTCGGCATCCTGCTCATCGGGCTCGTCACCGGTCTGCTCGCCGCCGTCGTGCCCGCCGTCCAGGCCTCCCGGCAGGACGTCGTCGCCGCCCTCACCGGGCGCGACAACCTCAAGCCGCCCAGCCGCAAGCTCGCCCTGCTCGGCCTGCTCATGCTCGGCGGCGGCTCCGCCCTCGCCCTGCTCGGCGCCACCGGCGGCTTCGGCAGCCGCTCGCTCGCCGTACTCGGCGGTTCCGTGATCGCGGAGCTCGGCATGGTCGCCCTCACCCCCTACCTGGTCGGCCTGTTCGGCCGGATCGGCCGCTGGCTGCCGCTCGGCCCCCGCCTCGCCCTGCGCGACTCCGTCCGCCACCGCGGCCGCACCGCCCCCGCCGTCGCCGCCGTCATGGCCGCCGTGGCCGGCAGCGTCGCCGTCGGCGTCTACGTCGCCAGCAGCGACGAGGAGCACCGCCGCGAGTACGTGGCCGCCGGTCCCGCCAACGTCGTCATCCTGTCCAGCGGCTGGGGCGCCGCCGCCGACGGCTCGATGCTGTCCCAGCAGCGCGGCGCCGTGCAGAACTCCGTCCCCGGCCTCGGCGCCCGCGCCGACGTCCAGCGGGTCAACTACCTGGGCGACTGCCGGGCCTCCGGCCAGAGCTGCGGCCGTGTCTCGGTGGCCCTGCCCGAGGAGCGGAAGTGCCCGATCTGGGGCAAGGGCCGCCGCACCCTCAGCCAGGAGGAGATCGAACGGCTCGGCCGTGAGGACCAGCGCTGCAAGGACCGCGTCATCACCCGCGGCAACAGCTTCGGCGCCGTCCAGTCCGGCGACGCCGCCCTGCTGCGCAACTTCTACGGCGTCACCGACCCGGCCGCCGGGCAGGCGATCGCCCAGGGCAAGGCCGTCGTCTTCGACGAGCGCTACCTCAAGGACGGCAAGGTCGCCCTCGAACTCACCGAGCCCTACCCCGACGGCCCGATGGACGCGGACTTCGAGCCCGCCGCGCGCACCGTCACCGTCGACGCGGTGTTCGTCACCAGCCCGTTCAACCCCGGCGGGACCGCCGTGGTCAGTGCCGAGACCGTCCACCGGCTCGGCCTCACCAGCAGCGACGCGGGCTCCGTCTGGCTGCCCGACACCGCGCCCGCCGACGCCGCCGAGCAGCGGGCCCGGGCCGCCCTCGCCAAGCTGTCCGACGGCATCGAGTTCGAGGTCGAGCGCGGCTACCAGTCCCCGGGCGACCTGATCAGCCTCGGGCTCACCGCGTTCGCCGGCCTCGTCGCCCTCGGCGCCGCCGGCATCGCGACCGGCCTCGCCGCCGCCGACTCCCAGCGGGACCTCACCACCCTCGCCGCCGTCGGCGCCGCGCCCCGGATCCGGCGCACCCTCTCCGGGTTCCAGTGCGGGGTCATCGCCGCCATGGGCGCCCTGCTCGGGGCCGCCGCGGGCATCGTGCCCGCCGTCGCCCTGCGCAAGGTCGAGGCCGCCGGGTCCGGCTACCCGGGGATGAGCCTCCAGGAGGAGGCGGCCAAGGGCATCGTGGTGTTCCCCTGGCTCAACATCGGGGTGACCGTGGTCGTGCTGCCGCTGCTCGCGGTGGCGCTGGCCGCACTGCTCACGCGCTCGCGGATCTCGCTGCTGCGCCGCTCCGGCTGATCCCCGCCGGGTGGGCCGGTCCGCCGGTCCGCCGGTCCCCGCCGTCCTTCCCGTTGTTCCGTCGACCGTTCTGTCGACCCGTCGCCCCCGGCGCCGCTTCCCGCGCGCGTCCGGGGGTGACGGACGTTACAGGCACCGGGGTGCCCGCCCGGTGGGACCGGGGCCGCTGCGGGGTGCCCGGGCGAACTAAAGTCGTCGGTATGACGAGAACCCCGGACAGCGTCGTCCGCTCCTTCATCGACCAGCACCAGGCCGCCTTCCTCGCGGACCTCGCCGACTGGCTGCGCATCCCCTCGGTGTCCGCCGACCCCGGCCGGGCCGCGGACGTGCGGCGCTCCGCCGAGTGGCTGGCCGCCAAGCTGCGCGACACCGGCTTCCCGGTGGCCGAGGTGTGGGAGACGGACGGCCTGCCGGCGGTCTTCGCCGAGTGGCCCTCCGGGGACCCGTCCGCGCCGACCGTGCTCGTCTACGGGCACCACGACGTGCAGCCCGCCGCCCGCGAGGACGGCTGGGCGACCGACCCGTTCGAACCGACCGTGGTCGGCAACCGGCTGTACGCCCGGGGCGCCGCCGACGACAAGGGCCAGGTCTTCTTCCACACCCTCGGGGTGCGGGCCCACCTGGCCGCCACCGGCCGCACCGCGCCGGCCGTCAACCTCAAGCTGCTCGTCGAGGGCGAGGAGGAGTCCGGCTCGCCGCACTTCGCCGAGCTGGTCCGCCGCGAGGCCGACCGACTGGCCGCCGATGTGGTCATCATCTCGGACACCGGTATGTGGTCCGAGACCACGCCGACCGTCTGCACCGGTATGCGCGGCCTCGCGGACGCCCAGATCGACCTGTACGGGCCGGACACCGACATCCACTCCGGCTCCTTCGGCGGCGCCGTGCCCAACCCGGCCGCCGTCGCCGCCGAGCTGGCCGCCGGTCTGCACGACGCCGACCACCGGGTCGCCGTCCCCGGCTTCTACGACGGCGTGGTCGAGCTGACCGACCGCGAGCGCGAGCTCTTCGCCGAGCTGCCCTTCGACGAGGCCGCCTGGCTGAAGGTCGCCAAGTCGTACGGCACCCGCGGCGAGGCCGGCTACTCCACCCTGGAGCGGATCTGGGCCCGCCCGACCGCCGAGGTCAACGGCATCTGGGGCGGCTACACCGGCCCCGGCGGCAAGACCATCGTGCCCGCCTCGGCCCATCTGAAGCTGTCCTTCCGGCTGGTCGCCGGGCAGGAGGTCGAGAAGGTCCGCGAGGCCGTCCGCTCCTGGGTGGCCGACCGGGTGCCCGAGGGCATCAGGTACGAGCTGGTCTTCCCGGGCGCGACCAGGCCCTGCCTGACCCCGCTCGACCACCCGGCGCTGCAGTCCACCGTCCGGGCCATGGGCCGGGCCTTCGAGCAGCGGATCCTGTTCACCCGCGAGGGCGGTTCCGGCCCCGCGGCCGACCTTCAGGACGTGCTCGGCGCGCCGGTGCTGTTCCTCGGCATCTCGGTGCCCTCGGACGGCTGGCACTCGGTGGACGAGAAGGTCGAGCTGGACCTGCTGGCCAAGGGCGTCGAGACCGCCGCCTACCTGTGGGCCGACCTCGCCGAGAACTGGCGGCCCGGCGGTGGGCAGGAGTGAATCGGCAGCGCCCCGCCCGCGCGGCGCACCCGACCCGTCCGGAAGACTCATCACGTGGGGATGGAACAGTTGAGCACCGTGCCTGAGACCGAACACCCGTTGCACCTGGCGCTGGCCCGGGCCGGGGTGGACCGGGCGGCCCAGCACCGGGTCGACGAGCCCTGGCTGGCGGCCGCGTGGAGCCACCCGTCCACCAAGGTGCTGCCGATCGCCGGCGGCGAGGCGTTCGTGGTGGACAGCGGGCAGGGGACCGAGCTGGTCCTGCTGCCCTCCTTCGAGGCGCCGCAGAACGGTGACCGGTACTTCCTCGGCACCGACGAGGACGGCGTCTCCTACTTCGCGCTGGCGGGCGAGAGCCTGCCGGGCCGACTGGACGGCGACGCCCGTCCGGCCGGGCTGCGCGAGGTCGGCGCGCTGCTCTCCGACCGGGACGCCGGGCTGCTGGTGCACGCCGTCGCCCTGGAGCACTGGCACCGGCTGCACAGCTTCTGCTCGCGCTGCGGCCACCCGACCGAGAAGGCCGGCGCCGGGCACGTGCGGCGCTGCACCTCCTGCGCGGCCGAGCACTACCCGCGCACCGACCCGGCCGTGATCATGATGATCACCGACGAGCAGGACCGCTGCCTGCTCGGCCGCCAGGCGCTGTGGCCCGAGGGCCGCTGGTCGACGCTGGCCGGCTTCGTCGAGCCGGGGGAGTCGATCGAGCAGGCGGTCGTGCGCGAGGTGTACGAGGAGGCCGGGGTGAAGGTCGCCGAGGTCTCCTACGTGGCCAGCCAGCCGTGGCCGTTCCCGTCCAGTCTGATGCTGGGCTTCCTGGGCAAGGCGCACCCGGACGGCACCGCGATCACCGTGGACGGGGAGGAGCTGGCCGAGGCGCGCTGGTTCTCCCGGGAGGAGCTGCGGGCGGGCATGGCGGCGGGGGAGATCCTGCCGCCGTCCGGGATCTCGATCGCCCGGCACCTGGTCGAGCTCTGGTACGGCGAGCCGCTGCCGACGGCGGCCCGCTGGTAATTCCGGCGGCGGCCCCGAGGGGCCGGGGGGTCGGAGCGTTCCATGGATTGGGGGCGCGCGGAGTTGATTCGCGCGCCCCCAATTTCCATTCCGAACCTGTCTCCCCAGGATGTTCGTAATCGGAGCGGCCCTGCCCGGAAGGGCCCCAGGGCACCGGGGGGACACTGTCACCGATCCCGGGCGACTTTGCCGCAAACGCCTGAAAGCCGCTCACCCGTCTCGCTACATTCACTCGGGTGACAATCCCCCGGGGCACCGCCCAATCCCCCAAATACCAGCGCCTCGCCGCGGACCTGCGCCGCCGCATCGCCGAGGGCGAGTTCACCACCGCGGCCGCCCTCCCGGTCGAGAGCGAGCTGGAGCGCCAGTACGGCGTCGCCCGCAACACCGTCCGCCTGGCCGTCGACGTCCTCGTCAACGAGGGCCGGCTCGTCCGTCTCCAGGGCAAGGGCACCTATCTGCGCGAGCACCCCGTGCTCGACCACCGCGCCTACGGACCCGCACCCCGCCTCGAACCGCAGGGCCCCGCCCCGCTGGACTGCCTGGCCACCCCCAGCGCCGTCTACCGGGGCGAGGCCGACGACAGCGGACGCGAACTCACCGTCGACTTCGAGATGATGATCGTCCGGGCCCGCGTCGACATCGCCGAGCGCCTCGGACTGCGCCCCGGCGAGGCCATCGTCGTCCGCCGCCAGCTGCGCCTGCTCGACCGCGAGCCGTACTCGATCGAGGAGAGCCACTACCGGGCCGGCCTCGCCGCCGGCACCCCGCTGATGGAACCCGACCAGATCGACGGCGGCGACGAGGCCGTGCTGGCCGCGCTGGGCCGCACCGAGGTCGGCGCCGTCGACCACCTGGTCGCCCGGATGCCCGGCCCCGAGGAGGCCCAGTGGTTCCAGGGCGGCCCCGGGGTGCCGCTGGTGGTCCAGACCCGGGTCACCTACGACCGGCGCGGGCCGGTCCGGGTCATCGAGACCCGCTACTCGGCCGACCGCAGCCGGCTGGTCTACGGGGTCGGCGACCTCGCCGTCCGGACCACGCTGCCCGCGCCCGCGGCCCCCGTCGACCCGGCCCGGGCCGACGCGCAGTGACCCGCGGGGCGGGCGCGCGCCGGCCGGGACCGCCGGGCCTCGGACTGCCGGGTGCCGGACCGCCGGATGCCGGACTGCTGGGCGTCAGGCCGCCAGGGCCTTCTTCACCTGCAGCAGGCTCGGGTTGGTCATCACGACCCGCTCGCCGCCGGCGGCCGGCGTCACCAGCACGGTCGGCACGGTCTGGTTGCCGCCGTTCACCGACTCGACGAAGGACGCCGACGCCGGGTCCTCCTCGATGTTGATCTCGGTGTAACCGATGCCCTCGCGCTCCAGCTGGCTCTTGAGCCGGTTGCAGTAGCCGCACCAGGTCGTGCTGTACATCGTCACGCTGCCGGACATCGAGGGGACTCCTTCGGATAGCGAATCGGGTGGAGAGGGGCGTGCGGACGCTGACGCGCGCGCGTACCGGTACCGCGTGCGTTTCACGGCTCCGGGGGGACAACGTCCACTGCCCGGCGGTCATTCCACGGCGTCGTTCCACGGCGTCGGTGCACGGCGTCGGTCCACGTCGGTCCCGGCATTCCGGCGGGGCAGGCCGACCCGGCATAACGGCGCGCGCCCGGAGGCACACGCCCCGGGTATGCCACCACCCGCCGTCCGCGCCGCGATCATCCGGCGATCGCACCGGGCTTGTGGACAACCCTGCCCGGGATGTCCGCCCGGGCTGAGAGGATGGAACGCATGCAGGAAGACCTCTTGAGCGGCAGCCCGTTCGACGGACACCAGGACGCGCACCGGACCGGCCACCCCGCCGGCGGCGGCCCCGACGCCGTCCTCGCCGGACTCGACCCCGAGCAGCGGGCCGTCGCCACCGCCCTGCACGGTCCGGTCTGCGTCCTCGCCGGCGCCGGCACCGGCAAGACCCGGGCCATCACCCACCGCATCGCCTACGGCGTGCGCAGCGGCGTCTACCAGCCCCAGCAGGTCCTCGCCGTCACCTTCACCGCCCGCGCCGCCGGCGAGATGCGCGGCCGCCTGCGCCAGCTCGGTGCCGAAGGCGTCCAGGCCCGGACCTTCCACGCCGCCGCGCTGCGCCAGCTCCACTACTTCTGGCCCCGCGCCATCGGCGGCCCCGTCCCGCAGCTGCTCGAACGCAAGGTCCAGCTGGTCGCCGAGGCCGCGGGCCGCTGCGGCCTGCGCGTCCAGCGCACCGAGCTGCGCGACCTCACCGCCGAGATCGAATGGGCCAAGGTCACCCAGACCGGCCCCGACGACTACCCCGCGGCCGTCGCCAAGTCCGGCCGCGAGGCCCCCCGCGACCCCGCCGAGACCGCCCAGGTCTACCGCGTCTACGAGGAGACCAAGAGCCGCCGCGGGAACATCGACTTCGAGGACGTCCTGCTGCTCACCGCCGCGATCCTGGAGGACCGTCCCGACATCGCCGACCAGGTCCGCGCCCAGTACCGGCACTTCACCGTCGACGAGTACCAGGACGTCTCCCCGCTCCAGCAGCGCCTCCTCGACCAGTGGACCGGTCCCGGCGGCGGCGCCAGCCTCTGCGTCGTCGGCGACGCCAGCCAGACCATCTACTCCTTCACCGGTGCCACCCCCGACTACCTGCTCGGCTTCCGCACCCGCCACCCCGAGGCCACCGTCGTCAAGCTGGTCCGCGACTACCGCTCCACCCCCCAGGTCGTCCACCTCGCCAACGGGCTGCTCGCCCAGGCCAGGGGCGAGGCCGCCCGCCACCGCCTCGAACTCGTCTCCCAGCGCGAGGCCGGCCCCGAACCCCTCTACACCGAGTACGAGGACGAGCCCACCGAGGCCGAGACCACCGCCCGGCGGATCAAGGACCTCATCGCCGCCGGTGTGCGGGCCAGCGAGATCGCCGTCCTCTTCCGCACCAACGGCCAGTCCGAGGTCTACGAGCAGGCCCTCTCCGACCTCGGCGTCCCCTACCAGCTCAAGGGCGCCGAGCGGTTCTTCGAGCGCCCCGAGGTCCGGGACGCCGGCGTGCTGCTCCGCGGCGCGGCCCGGGCCGGCTCCGACCCCGTCACCGACGGCGCCCCCGATCTCGCGGGACAGGTCCGCGCCGTCCTCGCCGCCCGCGGCTTCACCCCCGAGCCCCCCGCCGGCTCCGGCGCCGTCCGGGACCGCTGGGAATCCCTCGCCGCGCTGGTCCGGCTCGCCGAGGAGTTCGAGCGCGGCCGCACCGCCGAGGGGCTGACCACCGACCTCGCCGCCTACGTCGCCGAACTCGACGCCCGGGCCGCCGCCCAGCACGCCCCCGCCGTCGAGGGGGTCACCCTGGCCTCCCTGCACGCCGCCAAGGGCCTCGAGTGGGATGCCGTCTTCCTCGTCGGCCTCACCGAGGGCACCCTGCCGATCATCTACGCCAAGACGGACGAGCAGGTCGAGGAGGAGCGCCGCCTCCTCTATGTCGGCGTCACCCGCGCCCGCAAGCACCTCACCCTGTCCTGGGCGCTCTCCCGCTCCCCGGGCGGCCGGGCCTCCCGCAAGCCCACCCGCTTCCTGGACGGGCTGCGCCCCGGCTCCAGCGCCCCCGGCAGCCGCCCCGCCGGGCGCGGCGGACGCGGCGGGGTCGAGGGCGGCGAGCGCTCCGCCGGGCGCCGGGTCCGCGGCCCGGTCACCTGCCGGGTCTGCGAGCGCGTCCTCACCGAGGCCGTCGAGCGCAAGCTCCGCCGCTGCGAGACCTGCCCCTCCACCATGGACGAGGCGCTCTACGAGCGGCTGCGCGAATGGCGCGCCGCTCAGGCCAGGGAGCAGGGCGCGCCCGCCTATGTCGTCTTCACCGACGCCACTCTGATGGCCATCGCCGAGGACGTCCCCGCCAACCGCCAGGAGCTGGCCGTGATCTCCGGGGTCGGGGCCATGAAGCTGGACAAATACGGGGCGGCCGTGCTCTCGTTGTGTGCGGGGGAGGAGCCCGAGGGGGATCCGGCGGACGTCATGGACGGTCAGTCGGACGAACCGGCCTGAGCCGGTCCGGGGCGATCACAGCCGGCGCCGGGGAGCGCCGAGGAGACCGTCGGGAAACTCGCCGGAAAAATAGTTTGCGCGCCGTACCGGGAGCGCAATAGCCTGCCGGAGCGGTCAAGGGGACGCGAACGCACGGGGTGAAACCTGTCGCTGTGCCCCCCTGCCCCACCAGCTTCACCGAGACAGACATCCGAACAGTTCGGAGCCCGGGAAACCAGGCTCCGCGAGACGCCGAGAGGAGGCGAAGACAGTGGACATCATGATCACCAAAATGACTGGCCAGACCGTCGACGCTGCCTCCGTGCGTGCCGCCGCCAGCCTGCGGATCACCGCTGAGCTGTGCGGAACCGGTCTGGGTCTCGACACCACCGGTGTCTCCGTTGTCCCCGCCTTCGCCGCCTCCGTTGTCAGTGGTCTTGGACACACTGGCTTCGGCAGCAATGGCGATGAGGGCGGCAGCTTCGGGGCCACCCGTGTCGAGATTGGTCTGTCCGGCGACTGGGCGTCGGTCGACGAGTCCCGCTCCCCGCGTGACGAGCGACCGACCCAGGCACCGAAGACGGCCGTAGTCGCCATGCATGGCGACTATGCGCAGGTCAGCGGTGCCGGAAACGCCCAGAAGCAGAACCAGCAGCAGATCGACCGGGCCATGGTCGTCCTCGCGGACGCCACGGCCATCCGGATGCGGGCCTTCCGCGGGCCTGAACCCTGGAGAGAACGAACCTGAGCAACCTCAGGTCGGCGCCTCCAGGGCCGCGGAACCCCGTCACACCGGGATCCGCGGCCCTTCTGTTTTGTCCGGTACGCAAGACCACCCAGGCCCTCCGGGGCCTCCGGCCCAGCCCCACCAGTCAGCTGAGCCGGACCCACTGAGAAGACGAGGAAGACGCACACAGTGTCCACGGTCATCACACCGCCCACCCCGTCCGTACCGCCGACAACCCAGATCAAGGCCGACCAGGCCGACCCCCCGGAGGTTCTCCCCATGCAGTTCACCTCGATCGACCAGGCCGAGCAGCTCGGTCTCCCCATCCCGTGCCGCGCCTTCGACCCCGAGGTCTTCTTCGCCGAGACGCCCGCCGACGTCGAGTACGCGAAGTCCCTCTGCGGCACCTGCCCGGTCAAGGACGCCTGTCTCACCGGTGCGGTCGAGCGCCGCGAGCCGTGGGGCGTCTGGGGTGGCGAGCTCTTCGTCCAGGGTGTCGTCGTGGCCCGCAAGCGGCCGCGTGGCCGCCCGCGCAAGACCGAGGTCGCGGCGTGAACCCCGCGTCCGGGGCCGAGGCCGTCCGCCGGGGAGAGCAGCCCCTGCCGGACAACTCCCTCCGCCGCTCCGTACGCCTCGCGGCCGCCAAGGCCGACGCCGCCCGCATCCGCCCCTTCCCGACGACGCACCCCGAGCAGGACCACCACATGACCGCCGCCGCCATCGATCCGACCGTCCGCGCTGAGCAGACCACCGAACTTCAGATCCAGAACAGGACCCTCGAAATGCAACTCCTCCACGAATCCCTGGCCCGGGCCCATATGCAAGAGCGCCTCCAGGAGGCCGAGCACCAACGGCTCGTCGGCCGGGTCGCCCGGGCGCACCGGCTCAAGCAGAAGGCCGAGCGTGCCTCGCTGCGGGCCCGCAAGGCCATCGCCGTCGCCCTGATGTGACATCGCCCCGAGGTCGTACCACCGAGAGGTGGCGACGACCCGAGGCGATATCGCCATGCCCGGGCAAGGCCGGCAGGTGACCGGGACGCCGGTACCCGCCCGGCCCCGCCGGACCCCCGTCGCGCCGCAGGCCGCCCCCCGACTTCGGGAGGCGGCCTGCGGCCGTTGCTGCGGTTGCCGCCGTGGCGGGCCGGTGGGGCGGCGGGTGGCTGGGCGGTCAGTCCCCGGTCGACGGGCCCCGGCGCCGCGCGGGCGCCGACCGCTTCGCCGCAGGGGCCTTCTGGGTTGCGGCCTTCGGAGCTGCGGCCTTCTGCGAGGTGCCCTTCTGGGTCGTGCCCTTCGGAGCCGCCGGCCTTGCCGTCGGACGGCTGCTCGCCGAGCCCGGCCCCGCGAACTCCGGCAGCCACTCCAGCATCTCGACCCGGAACGGCGCCTTCGCGCCCAACTGGCACAGCACCCCGATGGTGCTCAGCGTCACCCGGTGGATCAGCAGGTACGACGGCGGCAGGTTCAACTGCTTGCCCAGGTTGTACGCGGGGGAGCGCGGATCAGCGATCCGCGCCGCCTGGGCCCGCATCCACGCCCGCGTGAAGTGGAACGACTCCACCGCCGCCGGCTCGATGATCGGCACCAGATAGTCCAGCACCGCGTCCGGGTCCAGCTCGATCGAGGGCTTCACGAAGCCCTCCTCGCGCAGCATCGCCAGCACACCCGCGGCGTCCCCGGCCAGGGCCATCCGCAGGGACGCCCCGATCGGCGCCGGCAACCCGCCCGGCAACCGGTCCACCGTCCCGAAGTCCAGCACCCCCAGCCGCCAGCCCTCCACCGGGCCGTCGTCCTTCAGCAGCCGGAAGTTGCCCGGATGCGGATCCGCGTGCAGCAGGCCCGTCCGCGACGGACCGGCGAACAGGAACCGCGCCAGCAACTTCCCCGCCCGGTCCCGCTCCTCCTGCGAGCCCGAGGCGATCACCTCGGCCAGGGGCGTGCCGTCCATCCACTCCGACACCAGGACCTGGTCCGTCTGGGCCACCACCCCGGGCACCGCGATCTCCGGATCGTCCGCGAACTCCTCGGCGTGACGGCGCTGGGCCTGGGCCTCCAGCTCGTAGTCGAGCTCCTCGGCGACCCGCTCCCGCAGCTCCGTGATCAAGGGCTTGATGTCCAGACCCGGAATCAGCGGACCCAGCAGCCATGCCACCCGGCTCAGCTGCGACAGGTCCGCCAGCAGCGCGTCACCGGCTCCCGGGTACTGGACCTTGACCGCGACGGTGCGGCCGTCGTGCCACACCGCCCGGTGCACCTGGCCGATCGACGCGGCCGCCGACGGCCGGTCCTCGAACTCCAGGAACAGGCTCCGCCAGTCCGCGCCCAGCCGCTCCGCCAGCGCCGCGTGCACCTTCGCGGCCGGCATCGGCGGCGCGGCGTCCTGCAGCTTGGTCAACGCCGCCCGGTACGGTCCGGCCACCTCCTCGGGCAGCGCGGCCTCGAAGACGGACAGCACCTGTCCGAACTTCATCGCCCCGCCCTTGAGCTCGCCCAGGACCTTGAACAGCTGATCGGCGGTCGCCTGTTGCAGCTCGGCGGTCACCACCTCGGCCGACCGGCCGCCGATCCGCTTCCCCAGCCCCAGGGTGGCCCGGCCGGCTATCCCCAGCGGCAGGGCGGCGAGTCTTGCCGTGCGGGTCATTGCCTTGCGCGGAAGATCGCTCACCCGGGCCTCCAAGTCGACATGCCCCAGGCCCCCGCGGCGGGGGCCGACCGTCATACGCCATTGTGCCCGCTCGACGGTGCGGCCCCGGCCGGAATCGGCCGCCCCGCCGGGGTGGTGCCGATCGGCGTCGGGCCCGGACGGCCGGGCCCGACGACCGGGGCGGGTCAGGCGCCGACGGCCTGGGCGAAGGAGAACAGCCGGTGGGGGTCGTACTGGCGCTTCACCGCGACCAGCCGGGGATAGTTCTCCCCGTAGTAGGCGCGCCGCCAGTCCGGCAGTCCGGGATCGACGAAGTTCTGGTACGTCTCGCCGGAGGAGTGCGGGTCGAGCACCGCGAAACCGGCGTCCGCCCAGCTTCGGGCCGCCGCGACCGCCGTCTCGTCCACCGGTCCGGAGGCGATCACCGCGCCGAGGCTCGCGTTGAACAGCGCGTTCCGGTGGACGTACGCGGTGGCCGTGCGCGCCGGATCGTTGGCGGCGCCGCCGAGCGCGCTCAACTGCACCATCCGCTGCTGCCCGGCCAGCCGGTCCCGGTCCAGCAGGCCGACCGCGGCCTCCCAGACCGCGCGCGGCGGCGGGGCGTCGAACAGCCGGCCCCGGTCCACGGCGGCGGTCGGCCGGGGCAGGACGGCCGTCGGCCCGGTACCCGTCCGGTGACACTGGTCCTGGGTGTAGGAGCCGCAGCCGTAGAAGCCCATCATGACGGACAGGTACGGGGCGGTGTACCCGCTCCGGGAGGCCGGCACCGCGCCCACCAGGTCGATCAACCGGCCTGTCTGGGCATTGAGTTCGGCCTCGGTGCCGACCGAACCGATCAGCACCGAGACGAACGGGGTGGCGCCGGGCGCGGCGTCCCGCAGGCCGACCACCGCCCCGCCGCCGAGGGTCCGCGGGGCGTCGGGCAGCCAGTGCGCCCAGGCGTCCAGCACATCCACCGCGCGGTCGAAGGACCAGGTGAGGCTGGCCATGGTCAGGGTCGTCACCGGCACCGGGGTCACCGTGTAGGAGGTGACGACACCGAAGTTGCCGCCACCGCCGCCGCGCAGCGCCCAGTACAGGTCGTCGTGCTCCTCGGGCGAGGCGGTGACGGTCCGGCCGCTCGCCAGCACCACCCGGGCCGAGGTCACCTTGTCGCTGGAGATGCCGACATGGCGGGTCAGCAGGCCGATGCCGCCGCCCTGGAGGAAGCCGCCGAGGGACACGGTGGGGCAGAAGCCGCCGGAGACGGCCAGGCCGTGCGGAGCGACGGCATTGGTCACGTCGACGAGCTGGGTGCCGCCGCCGAAGGTGGCGGACCCGGGTGTCACCGCGGCGCTGTTCAGCCGGGAGACGTCGACCACCAGACCGGTGCCGGTGGACCAGCCGCCGCCGCTGTGGCCGCCGGCGCGGACGGCGATCGGCAGGTCCTGGTCCTGGGCGTAGCGGAGGCAGAGCGAGACGTCTGCCTCGTCGACGCAGTAGGCGACGGCGGCCGGTTCGACCGAGTCGAAGCGGGCCTGGCCGATCTGCTTGGCGACGCCGTAGGCCGGGTCGCCGGGGAGGACGAGCGTGCCGTGCAGACGGTCGGAGAGCCGGGACCATCGTCGTCGTCGGGCCTCGGTCGCGGTGGCGACGGCGGGCAGGGCCGGGACGGCGGCCAGCGGGACGGCCAGGGCCCCGGCGCCGATGAGCGATCTGCGAGTGATCATGTCGATACCTCTCGGTGAGGTCGTGCACGAGCGTTGCGATCGTTGCGCGGGCCACCCTCGGCATCGGCCGGGCGGCCGACGCCACAGTAGTAGCTCCAGGGCCCGGCGGTGCCCCCTTTTCCCATGTGGCTGACGAACGATCAAGACTGCTCCTATGCAGCCGGGTTGGCGCCCCTGCCTCAGTGCGGCGCGGTCGGCTGCCAGAGGCATCCGCACTCCGGGTGGCCCTTGAGGCGTAGCCGGCGGGACGTCCCGTCGACGGCCGAGAGTTCGCACCAGCCGTCCAGGCTGGGCGGGCGGCCGCCGTCCAGGAACACCTGGACGTGCAGTGCGGCCAGCCCGGCGACCGAGGTGGCGAGGGCGATGTCGCAGGCCGGTGTCGGGGCCTGTCCCGGTCCGCCCTCGGCGAGTTGGGCGAGAATCCTCGGCCAGGCGGCGTCCTGGTCCTCCCGGGTCAGGACCAGGCAGTGGCCGCAGGCCGACACCCCCGGCGCGACCAGGGGCCCGACCACTCCGAACTCCTCGACCACGCCGACGTACAGGTGCGGGACGCCGGCCCGCAGCAGCTCCCGGGCCAGGGGTGTGCCGCCGGCGAAGGCCGCGCTGCCGTCGCGGGGCGTGAGCACCACCAGATCGGGCGGCCCCGGTCTCGGACGCCGGTTGCGCCGGGCCTGGCTCCGGGCCGCGGCCCGGTCGACGGCCTCGCGGGCGGCGGTGGCACGGATCCGCCCGACGTCGGTCGGCGGGAGCCCGGCGGGGGAGCAGTCGCCCGGCGTGACCCGGCCGGAGTCGACCACGGTGACCGTGCCGATGCCGCCCGCCGCGAGGACGGCGCCCACGGCCGCCCCGATCCGGCCGGCGCCGCGGACCTCGACGGCGTACTCGGGCCGCCGGGCCAGGACGGCGGGCGCGGCACCGGGGCCCGGGTGGATCAGCGACAGCGAGGCGAGGTCCGGGCCGAGCAGCTCGCGGTGCGGCTGCGGGAAGAGGGCGAGGGCGCCGGCCGCGGCCTCGGCGTCGTCGAGCACCCCGGCCTCCTCCAGGAGGTCGAGCAGGGAGTCGGCCGGGTCGCGCCCGAAGCCGATCCGCTCGCTCTCGGCCAGGAGGGCGGGCCGGTCGCGAGTCCCGTCGACGAGGTCGAGGAACTCGCGCAGCACCTTGTCGGAGGCGTGGGCGAGCACTCCCGCGTGCTGGGGGACGGTGCCGAACTGCAGGGTGTCCGAGTCCCGCCAGCTGCGGGAGAGGGCGGGCTTGAGGGCGAGGCGCACGGTGGTCTTCCTCCCGATCGTTTCCGGACGGCCGACGGCAGCATGCCCGATCGGGGCGAGTGGGTGCGCCGGGTTGTCCACAGGTACGGGGCGATGACCGGATGATCCGTTCGCATGCCCTGTGGATAACTTGTCGTGCGGTCCGATGTCGGATTCCGGACACCTTCCGTCGGCCTTTCGTTCCCGATCGCTCCACGAAAGATTTCGGCCACGGCAGCGGACTTCTGTCAGGGGTAACGGGTAACGTCGTGTGCCATGGCAGCCGAACGGGACTCCCATCCCCCGGCGTCGCCTCGGCGTGCCCGTGCAGCGTCCGGGTCGCAAGTGGCGGCGCCGAGTACGCGTGGGCGTCCGGAGCAGCAGTGTCCGGAGCAGCAGCCGTCGCCCGCGCGGGAGCCCTTCGACCGCTCCCGGGTGGAGGTGCGGCGCAGTGCCCGTCGCAGCCGGACGGTGTCCGCGTACCGCGAGGGCGATCGCACGATCGTGCTGATCCCGGCCCGGATGTCGCACGCGGAGGAGCAGCGCTGGGTCGCGCAGATGCTGGAGAAGCTGGCGGCCCAGGAGAGTCGCCGGGTGCTCGGCGACGATGCGCTGGTGGCCCGGGCGCGGGAGCTCTCGGTGGCCTATCTGGACGGTCGGGCCCAGCCCGCCCAGGTCCGCTGGGTGACCAACCAGAACTCGCGCTGGGGTTCGTGCACCCCCAGTGAGCGGACGATCCGGCTCTCGCACCGTCTGCAGGGGATGCCGGAGTACGTGGTCGACTACGTGCTGCTGCACGAGCTGGCGCATCTGCTGGTGCCGGACCACGGTCCGGACTTCTGGGCGCTGCTGGAGGCCTATCCGCGGACGGAGCGGGCGCGCGGCTATCTGGAGGGTGTGGTGTCGGCGGCCCGGCTGCCGCACATCCCGGGGGCCCGGCACGAGGATCCGGCGGAGCCCGGCCCGGCGGAGTCCTGCGGCTGAGTCCTGCGGCTGGCTGATCCCGCCGCCGGGCGGCCGGTCCCGGACAGGACGGCAGAACACGACGGGAGGGGCGCGGGCCACAGTGGCCCGCGCCCCTCCCGTCGTGCTTGCGCCCCCGAACGCCTCAGCCGGTGAGGTCGCGCGCGCGGGCGACCAGGTCGCGCACCGAGTGGTCGGTGAGCTCCGGCAGGCGGTCGTAGTCGAACCAGCGCAGGTCCAGCGACTCCTCGCTGATCAGCGCCTGGGCGCCGGGCGGCGCCACCGCGATGTACTGGACGTCGAGGTGGGTGTTCTCCGGCCGGTCCTTGCCGGTGCAGCGGACCTGGTGGCGGTCGAGCTTGACCGGGACGGGCGCCCCGTCGCGGGTGAGCAGCGCGAGGTCCGGGATGCCGGACTCCTCGGTGGCCTCGCGCAGGGCGGCCGCGGCGAGGTCGCGGTCGCCGGGTTCGCAGTGGCCGCCCATCTGCAGCCAGCGGCCGACCTTGGGGTGCAGGGTGAGCAGCACGCGCCCGGCGGCCGGGTCGACGACGGCGGCGCTGGCGGTGATGTGGGCGGGCAGGCAGGAGCGGTACATGCCCCCGGGCTGCTCGGCGAGGTGGCGCAGGTAGTCGAGGCGGAGCCGGTCCTGCCCGGGCTCGGCGGGCCGCCAGTCGGTCAGGGCGCGGACCGCGTCGGCGTGCAGGGCGCCGCCCCGGGGGGCGTCGTCCGGCCGGGCCTCGGCGTGCTGGACGCCGTCGTGGTGGACGTCGGCGCGGTCCGTCTCGGTGGCCGTCATGCGGTGGGCTCGCCCTTCCCCTGGTCGCCGTCGGCGCCGTCGGTGTCGTCGTTCTTCGTCAGGTCGGGCTTGGCGGAGCCGGTGGCCCCGCCCGCGGCGGCCTCGCCGAGCAGCTTGTCGAGGGCGTCGAAGTCGATGCCGCCCTCCAGGTCGCCCGCGGTGCCGCGGTGCACGAAGGCGTCCGGGTCGTCGAGGTCGGCGGCGGTGGGGAGCATGTCGGGGTGCTGCCAGAGGTCGTCCCGGCCCTCGGTGCCGCGGGCGTCGGCGAGCAGCGCCCAGAGGCGGGCGGCGTCGCGCAGCCGACGGGGGCGCAGCTCGAGGCCGACGAGGGTGGCGAAGGTCTGCTCGGCGGGCCCGCCGGCCGCGCGGCGGCGGCGGACGGTCTCGCGCAGGGCGCCGGCCTGCGGCAGGTGGGGCTCGGCGGCGGCGTGCACGACGGCGTCGACCCAGCCCTCCACGAGCGCGAGGGCGGTCTCCAGGCGGGCGAGGGCGGCCTTCTGCTCGGGGGTGTCCTCGGGCTGGAGCAGACCGCCGGCGAGGGCCTCCTGAAGGGCCTCGGGGTTGCCCGGGTCGAGCTGTCCGACGAGCTCCTCCATCCGGGAGGTGTCGACCTTGATGCCCCGGGCGTAGGCCTCGACGGCGCCGAGGAGGTGGGCGCGCAGCCACGGCACGTGGGCGAACAGCCGCTGGTGGGCGGCTTCGCGCAGGGCGAGGTAGAGGCGGACCTCCTCGGCCGGCACGTTGAGGCCCTCGCCGAACTCGGCGACGTTCTGGGGCAGCAGCGCGGCCTTGCCGGCGGGGGCGAGCGGCAGGCCGACGTCGGTGGAGCCGACCACCTCGCCGGCGAGGGCGCCGAGGGCCTGGCCGATCTGGGTGCCGAACATGGCGCCGCCCATGGACCGCATCATGCCCATCAGCGGGCCTGCCATGGCCTGCATCTCCTCCGGGAGGACACCGCCCATGGCGTTGCCGACGCGTTCGGCGACGGGGTCGACGAGGTCCTTCCAGACCGGGAGGGTGGCCTCGATCCACTCGGCGCGGCTCCAGGCGACGGCGGCGGCGGCGCCGGAGGGGAAGGTGGTGACGCCGTCCAGCCACAGGTCGGCGAGGCGGACGGCCTCGACGACGGCGGAGCGTTCGGCGCCGCCGACGGAGCGGTCCTTGCTCTTGCCCTCGACGGGTTCGGCGACGACGGTCTGCCGGGCGATGTCCTTGGCGAGGTCCCAGTTCACCGGGCCGCCCTCGAAGGAGAGCATCTGGCCGAGCTGCTGGAAGGCGGCGCCGAGGTCGTTGGGGTTGAGGCCGCCGAACATCGCGGCGAAGGGGTTGTCGCCCGCGCCGGGGGCGCCGGGGCCGCCCGCTCCCGGTCCGCCGGGCATGCCGGGCAGGCCCATGCCGAACAGGGCGCCCAGCGGGTTGTTCCCGCTGAAGCCGAAGGACTGCGGACCGGCGGGCTCGTCGCCCTGGTCCTTCTTCTTCCGGTCGTCGTCGGGCTTGGCCTTGCCGTCCTCGGGCTCCTCGGGCGGAACGCCGAATCCGAAGGGAAGGTCGCTCACGGGGTCCTCGATCCGGTCGGCCGTCATACGGGTGGTGGCGGTGTTTCCTGCTGCCCGGGGCGGTCGGCGGAGCTGGGGGACTCCCCGCCGGTGGGCGGCTCCCGGACGGCTGGCCCGCGCCGGGTGCACCGCCGGGCCTCAGCCTCGGGCAGGATGGACGTACGTGACACACGTACGTACGCACATAAGCTAACCGTGGAGGATGGCCGGTGAGTTCCCCGCCTTCGGACGTTCGCTCTGGGCTGACCGGAGGAGAGGACGCCCCGGACACCACGGCGTCGCCGCCTCCAGCCTATGCCGGAAGACCGCTGACCGTGGCGGTCACGGGTGCCGCCGGGGTGCTCGGCGAACGGGTCGCGGCCCGGTTGGTGGCCTCGCCGGGGGTCCGGAAGGTCCTGGCCGTCGACGACCGGCGCGGCGAGGTGCCCGGGGTCCAGTGGCGGGTCCTGGACGTCCGGGACCCGGCCGTGGCCGAGCGGCTGGCCGGGGTGGACGTGGTGGTCCACCTCGCGATGGACCTGGGCATGGAGTCCGACCCGAGGGCGCGCAGCGCCTACAACGTGCGCGGCGCGCAGACGGTGCTGACGGCGGCCGCGGCCGCCGGGGTGCACCGGGTGGTGCTCTGCACCTCGGCGATGGTCTACGGCGCGCTGGCGGACAACGAGGTGCCGCTGGCGGAGGACTCGGAGCTGCGGGCGACCGAGGAGGCCTCGCTGGTCGGGGACCTGCTGGAGATCGAGCGGCTGGCGCGGCGCGCGCCGAGGGCGCACCCGGGGCTGCAGGTGACGGTGCTGCGGCCGGCCGTGGTGGTGGGCCCCGGGGTGGACACGGTGCTGACCCGGCACTTCGAGGCGCCGAGGCTGCTGGTGGTGGCCGGGTCCCGGCCGTGCTGGCAGTTCTGCCACGTGGACGACCTGGCGGCGGCGCTGGAGTACGCGGCGCTCGGGCTGGTCGAGGGCGAGGTGACGGTCGGCTGCGACGGCTGGCTGGAGCAGGAGGACGTGGAGCGGCTGTCGGGGATCCGGCGGATGGAGCTGCCGGCCTCGCTGGCGCTGGGGACGGCGGCGCGGCTGCACCGGCTGGGGCTGACCCCGGCGCCGGCCGGGGACCTGGCGTACACGATGTACCCGTGGGTGGTGTCGGGGAGTCGGCTGCACGAGGCGGGCTGGCGTCCGACGCACACCAACGAGGAGGTGCTGGCGGAGCTGCTGGCGCAGGTGGCGGGCAAGCACGCGGTGGCGGGCCGGCGGCTGGGCGGCAAGGAGGCGGCGACGAGCCTGGGCGCGGCGGGCGCGACGGTGGCGCTGGTGGGTACGGCGGCGCTGGTGCGGCGGGCGCGCAAGCGGCGCCGGTTCTGAGCGGCTCCGGTCCCGGGCCCCGCGGCCCGGGACCGGGACACCCGGCCGCACCCGGCCGCACCCGAACCCGTGCCCTTGAGCACGCCGTTCTCACGATGCGAAATTTTGCAATCGTGATGCGGAAGGTACTTGCCCCCGCCCGCCCGGCATGGGCAATCATGGGGGCATGTCCGAGAACCACGACCCGATCCGCCTGCTCGCCATCCGCGACACCCCGCTCTCCCTCGACGAGGTGTACGAGGCGGTGGGCGACGACGCGGCCGGCGGGACGACCGTCTTCGTCGGGACGGTCCGCGACCACGACGGCGGCAAGCACGTCTCCGCGCTGGAGTACAGCTGCCACCCGACGGCGGAGCGCGAGCTGCGCCGGGTGGCCGAGAAGGTCGTCGCCGACTTCCCGGTCCGCGCGCTGGCCGCGGTGCACCGGGTGGGCCGGCTGGGGATCACCGACAAGGCCGTGATCGTCGCCGTCTCCTGCGCGCACCGGGGCGAGGCGTTCGCCGCCGCCCGGCGGCTGATCGACGACCTCAAGCACGAGGTGCCGATCTGGAAGCACCAGGTCTTCGCCGACGGCGAGGAGGAGTGGGTGGGCGCCGGGAGCTGCTGAGCAGCCGTCCGCACAGCCTGCGCACAGCCTTCGACGGCCTGCGCAAGCATTCGCACAGTCGTCCGGGCAGCCACTCGGACACCCGTTGTGCCGCCGCGACACGCAGGCGCGCCGGTCGCTCACTCGAACGGGTGTGGGCCGCTGCGCCGGATACTCCCTGGCAGTGAGCCGATCGGCCGTGCCGTAACCCGGACGGCGCCCGCAGCGTTGTCCGTCGGGATGGTTAATCTGCTCATAGACACGACGAGCTGGGAGTACTGAGATGGCTGTGCTCGCCTGGTTGATCATTCCCTGCGTCGCCGCGGTGCTGGCCGCCGTGTGGGCGGGTTGGGCCCAGCGGGCCCCGAGAGCGACGGGGGACCCGGCCTCGCTGGCCGAGCACCAGCGGTTCATGGCCGCGATGCAACGCACCACCGCCGGCAGCGGCCCCGAGGAGCGTTCCGGCCGCTGACGCCGCCCGGCGGTCCCGACGACCCGCCGGGCGCACGGTCACCCGCGTCCCGTACTGTCGAGGCATGCCACGCCGCTCTGCGACGATGCTCGCCGCCACTCTGCTGCTCATAGCGCTGCTCTGTGCCTCGGTGCTGATGAAGGTGCCGTACACCGAGATGAGCCCGGGCCCGACGTACAACACGCTCGGGGTGCAGGAGAAGACGGGCACGCCGGTGATCACCATCACCGGCCACGAGTCGTACCCGGCGAGCGGCCACCTCAACATGACCACCGTCCAGGTCACCGGCGCCAAGTACGAGCCGAGCCTGGTCAACGCGGTGGTCGGCTGGCTGCGCGACGACGTGCTGGTGGTGCCGCACGACAACGTCTACCCGAAGGGCCAGTCCGACGCCGACGCCAAGCGGCAGAACGCCGAGGAGTTCGCGCTCTCCGAGGACCACGCCCGCACCGCCGCGCTGAGCCAGCTCGGCATCCCGATGGGCAGCGAGCTGATCGTCCAGGCGGTCACCGCCGGCGCCCCGGCGGAGGGCCGGCTGCACGCCGGGGACCAGATCGTCGCGGTCGACGGCACCCCGGTGGCCGACGCGGACGCGGTCGCCAAGGCGGTCACCAAGCACCAGCCCGGCGAGCCGGCGGTCTTCACCGTGGTGCCCCGGGTCAAGGAGGGCTCGGCCGAGCCCGGGACCCGTACCGACATCAGCGTGCCGACCGTGAAGTCCCCGGACACCGGCGCCGCGATGGTCGGCATCCGCCCGGGCCTCCGGCACACCTACCCGTTCCGGATCGACATCGGGCTCCAGGACGTCGGCGGGCCCAGCGCGGGCCTGATGTTCTCGCTCGGCATCATCGACAAGCTGACCCCCGACGACCTGACCGCCGGACGGTTCGTGGCCGGCACGGGCACCATCGACGACGCGGGCCAGGTCGGGCCGATCGGCGGCATCTCGATGAAGCTGATCGCCGCCCGGGAGGCGGGCGCCGAGTTCTTCCTCACCCCCGCGGCGAACTGCGCCGAGGCCGCCAAGAACACCCCGTCCGGGCTGCGCCTGGTCAAGGTGGAGAAGCTGGACGGCGCGCTGAAGGCGCTGGAGCAGGTCCGGTCCGGGCAGACCTCCGCGCTGCCGTCCTGCGCCTCCTAGAACCTGCGCCTCCTGGACCGGCGCCGCCCGGGCCCCGGGGCTCCCGGACGGAGCCCCGGCCGGGGAGTCGGTCAGGAGAAGGTCGCGAGCAGCGCCTCGGTGAGGCCCGGAACCAGGTCGGGGCCGGTGAGCACCTCGCGCGCGACGTCCTTGGAACGGAGCCGCAGCGCGACCTCCCGCTTACCGCCGCGAAGCACCGCCGCGGTGATCCGCACCTCCTCGCGCTTGGGGTGGTTGGCCACCCACTCGGCGAGCTGGGCGTCGTTCGCGTTGCGCGGGCGGGACTGCTCGGCGCCCGGCGGCAGCATCAGGCGCTCGACGACCAGCGCGCAGCCGACCACCGCGGCGGGCCAGGCGATGGTGCCGAGGAACTTGTCCAGCTCCATGCCGGCGGGCAGCTCGTCCTGCTCGACCGGGGTGAGGCCGGGCTGGTCGCTGTCGGCCAGGCCGAGCTGCTCGGCGATACGGGGGTCGGCCTTGCGCAGCGCGGCGCTGTCGACCAGGGCGAAGAGGCGGGCCGGGAGGTCCCAGCCGAGGGTGGCGGCGTACTCGTCGATCTCCAGCGCGGCCCGGGTCAGCGGGCTGCCGGCCGGGAGGGTGGAGACGTCGTCGGGGAGGTTGGATCCATCGGACATGCCTCAATCCTCACACGCCGGACGGTGCGCGCGCCGCGCTGCCGGGCCGGGCCGGGCGGCGGGCCGGGGGCCGGGGCGGGCCCCGGGGGAGGGCCCGCGCCGGGCGAGGTTGTCGTAACCGTCTGCTAACGGTGGGAACTCGACCAAAGACTGGTTAAGTTGCACTGACGACCGACTGACTCCAGACGACACAACTGAGGTGCCACCGTGGTATTCCAGATGCCGGAACGCTCAGGGCCGGGGTTCCGGCGCAGGGTAGGCCCGCCCTCCCGGCGGGCGCGGGTGCTCCTCCTGACCCTGGGCGTACTCGCGGTGCTCTTCCTGCTGTTCGTCATGTTCGCGGGGTTCTGGACGGACTGGCTCTGGTTCAGGTCGGTCCACTACTCCTCGGTGTTCACCACCCAGCTGTGGACCAAGATCGGCCTGTTCGCGGTGTTCGGCCTGCTGATGGCGGTGATCGTCGGCTTCAATGTGTGGCTGGCGCACCGGCTGCGGCCGCCGCTGTCGGCGATGTCGGTCGAGCAGCAGAGCCTGGACCGGTACCGCTCGGGGCTGGCGCCGTTCAAGCGCTGGGCGCTGCTCGGGGTGTCGCTGGTGATCGGGCTGGTGGCGGGTGCCGCGGCCTCGGGCCAGTGGCGGACCTGGCTGCTGTGGACGAACGGGACCTCCTTCGGCGAGAAGGACCCGCAGTTCGGCAAGGACGTCTCGTTCTACGCCTTCGACCTTCCGTTCTACGAGTTCCTGCTGGGCTTCGCGTTCAGCGCGGTGATCGTCTCGCTGCTGACCTCGGCGCTGGTGCACTACCTGTACGGGGGCCTGCGGCTGCAGGGCCCCGGCCGGCGGGCGAGCAGGGGCGCGCAGGGGCACCTGGCGGTGCTGCTGGGCGTGTTCGTGCTGCTGAAGGCGGTGGCGTACTGGCTGGACCGGTACGCGCTGGCGGTGAAGACCGGCGCCTACCGGGAGGTCTCCGGCTGGACCGGCCTGCGGTACGTGGACGCCAACGCGTTCCTCCCGGCGAAGACGATCCTGTTCTTCGTCGCGATCATCTGCGCGGTGCTGTTCTTCCTGACCCCGGTGCGGCGCACCTGGGCGCCGGCCCTGATCGGGCTGGGCCTGATGGTGCTGTCGGCGGTGCTGATCGGCGGGGTGTACCCGGCGATCGTGCAGCAGTTCCAGGTCAAGCCGAACGAGCAGGCCAAGGAGACGCCCTACATCCAGAAGAACATCGACGCGACGCGCCGGGCGTACGGGATCGCGGACAGCCAGACGACCCCGTACACCCCGAAGGGCACGACCGACGCCGAGGCGCTGAAGCCGGATGCGCAGACCATCGCGGACATCCGGCTGATCGACCCGAACGTCGTCTCGCCGACCTTCCAGTCGATCGAGCAGCAGCGGTCGTACTACGCGTTCCCGCAGACCCTGGACGTGGACCGGTACGGCAAGGACGCGAGCGCCCAGGACACCGTGATCGGCCTGCGTGAGCTGGACCTCAACGGTGTGCAGCGGAACTGGATCAACGACCACTTCAAGTACACCCACGGCTACGGCGCGGTCGTGGCCAAGGGCAACCAGGTCAACGACAAGGGCCAGCCGGTCTTCACCGAGTCCGGCCTGCCGGCGACGGGTTCGCTGGGCGACTACCAGCAGCGGATCTACTACGGCGAGAAGACCTCCACGTACTCGATCGTGGGCGGCTCCAACCAGGAGATCGACTACACCACCGACTCCGGTGAGAACAAGCAGTACAAGTACACCGGCGGCAGCGGCGTCTCGCTGGACAACCCGCTGACCCGGGCCGCGTACGCGGTCAAGTTCGCCGAGCCGCAGATCCTGTACGCGGGGGCGATCACCGACGGCGCCAAGGTGATCTACGACCGGACGCCCAAGGAGCGGGTGGAGAAGGTCGCGCCGTGGCTGTCGATCGACGCCGACCCGTACCCGGTGGTGGAGAACGGCCGGGTGGTCTGGGTGCTGGACGGCTACACCACCTCGGACGGCTACCCCTTCTCGTCGAAGACGACGCTGGGCACGGCCACCAAGGACTCGCTGACCAACCAGCGCGGTGAGCTGCTGACCGTCGCCAACCAGGTCAACTACATCCGCAACTCGGTCAAGGCCACCGTGGACGCGTACACCGGCGAGGTGACGCTGTACCAGTGGGACGAGAACGACCCGGTGCTGAAGACCTGGACGAAGGCGTTCCCGGGCACCGTGAAGCCCAAGGCGGAGATCCCGGACACGCTGATGTCGCACCTGCGGTACCCGCAGGACATGTTCAAGGTGCAGCGCGACCTGCTGGGCCAGTACCACGTGACGGACGCCGACTCGTTCTTCAACGGCAGCGACATCTGGCAGGTCCCGGTGGACCCGACCAGTGACACCAAGCAGTTCCAGCCGCCGTACTACCTGACGGTCCGGATGCCGGACCCGGCGGTCACGTCGGCGAGCTTCTCGCTGACCACCACCTTCGTGCCGCGCGGCCGGGACAACCTGGCGGCGTTCATGGCCGTCAGCGCCGACCCGGGGCCGGACTACGGCAAGCTCCGGATCCTCAAGGTGCCGGGGGACTCCAAGACGCTCGGCCCCAACCTGGTGCAGTCGCAGTTCAACTCGCGGCAGGAGGTCGCGCAGCAGATCACCCTGCTGAAGAGCGGCGGCGACTCGGAACTCGAGTACGGCAACCTGCTGACGCTGCCCGTCGGCGGCGGACTGCTGAACGTGGAGCCCGTGTACGTCCGCGGGCGGGGCGCCAAGTACCCGACGCTGCAGAAGGTGCTGGCGGTCTACGGCAACGACAACGTGGCGTTCGAGAACACGCTGGAGGAGGCGCTGCGGAAGGTGTTCGCGGGCGCGGCACCGGCGACCACGCCGACCGTACCCACCGCACCGGGGAATCCGACCACGCCCACCACCCCGACCACGCCGACGCCGGGGGTGACCCTCACGCCCGAGCTGCAGAAGGCGATCGGGGACGTGCTGAAGGCGCAGACCGACGCGGACGCCGCGGCCAAGGCCGGAGACTGGGTGGCCCTGGGCCAGGCGCAGAAGGCGCAGAGCGAGGCCGCCAAGCAGCTGGCGGCGGCCCAGCAGAAGGCGGGCATTCCGGCGACGCCGACGCCGACGGTGTCCGCCGGTGCGTCGGCCGGGGCGAGCACCGCGCCGTCACCGGCGCCGAGCGGCAGCCCCTGAGCTGTGCTGATCCCGCGCTGACCGATTTCGGCCCCACCCCGCGCCCGTGCTATGGTTCAACTACCGACGCGGGGTGGAGCAGCTCGGTAGCTCGCTGGGCTCCGCTGGGCTCATAACCCAGAGGTCGCAGGTTCAAATCCTGTCCCCGCTACTCAGTAGCAACGAAGGCCCGGAGGACTCGTCCTCCGGGCCTTCGTCGTTTGTTCGCAAGGACGGCCGGGAACGCTCCGGTACCATCGAGCGTCGCCAAGGACGACGGCTACGGGGTTTGTGAGGGGCGAGTGTCGGGAAATCGACAAAGCGCCGAAGCAATCTCGTCGGCTCAGGTCCGCCTCGCCGAAATCGGCCGGGGCAGGTGTACGCGGGTTGCGGGTGATGCGACGATGGGACACATGGGGGACGTTGCACGGCCGCTGACCGGCCGTCGGGTCGATGCGGCCCCCGTGGAGCGCCCCCGGCCCAGGGCCGGAGGACGACGCCGCGACACTCTGGGGGAGCGGGAGTCGGCATGAGGCTGATCGGCAGGAACGGGACGGGAGCAGGGCCGGCGGCAACCACCGAGGCGGACACCGAGACCTGGGCGGAGAGCCCCGAACGGCGGCCCGGCGCCCTGCCCGCGCAGCGCACCAGCGGTCTGGCCGAGCGCCGGCCCGCGGGCGGCTACGGCCCGGACTCCCTGGTGCACGTCCCGGCCGGCGGCCTCGCCGCCGCGCTCGGCGCCCACGGCGCGTCCGACGGCCAGACCGGCCCGGACGTGGAGGGCGACCCCGGCTTCGACTCGGCGAGCTTCGAGACCGCGCTCGCCGCCCGCGAGCAGGCCGCCCTGGAGGCCCGGCACCGGCGCGCCGCCGACGACGGCGACCCGGACGCGGCCGCCCGGCTCGGCACCCTGCTGCTGCGCCGCGGCGACCTGGCGGACGCCGAACCCTATCTGCGGGCCGCCGCCGCGGCGGGCCTGCGCGCGGCCGCCAACAACCTGGGCGTGCTGCTGCACCAGCGCGGCCACCGGGCCGAGGCCGCCCAGTGGTGGCGCCAGGCCGCGGTGGCCGGCAGCGCGCCGGCCGCGCACGCGCTCGGCCTGCAACTGCGCGACCAGGGCGAGGAGGAGGCGGCCGAGTACTGGCTGCACTTCGCCGCCGACCACGGCCACCCGCTGGGCGCCTACGCGCTGGGCGACCTCATGGAGCACCGCCGGGACGTCCGCGCCGAGCGCTGGTTCAAGGTGTCCGCGGACGCCGGGCACCGGGAGGGCGCCTACCGGCTGGCCCGGATGCGCGAGGCGGCGGGGGACAAGGAGACCGCCGAGGCCTGGTACCGGATCGCCGCCGCCCGCAGCCACGCCCGGGCCGCGCTGCGGCTGGGCGTGCTGCTGGAGGACCGGTCCGGCGGGGAGCCGCCGCTGCTGGACGAGGCCGCCCGCTGGTACCGGCAGTCGGCGCAGAACGGCGAGCCGAGGGCCGCGTGCGCGCTGGGCTACCTGCTGCGCGACTCCGGGGACCTCGGCGCGGCCGCCGAGTGGTGGCAGGAGGCCGCCGAGGCGGGCGACGGCAACGCCGCGAACGCGCTGGGCGCGCTGCACGCCTCGCGCGGCGCGGCCGCCGAGGCGGAGCGCTGGTACCGCAGCGCGCTGGAGGCCGGCGACCACAACGGCGCGTTCAACCTGGGGCTGCTGTGCGCCGGGGCGGGCCGCGACCAGCAGGCCGAGCAGTGGTACCGCCGGGCCGCGTACGCGGGGCACCGGGAGGCCTGCAACGCGCTGGCCGTGGTGCTGCTGCAGCGTGGCGACGAGTCGGGCGCCGAGCCGTGGTTCTCCAGGGCGGCCGAGGCCGGCAGCGTCGACGGTGCGTTCAACCTGGGCGTGCTGCACGCCGGGCGCGGCGAGCAGCGGCAGGCGCAGGAGTGGTACGCGCGGGCCGCCGCGGAGGGGCACGGCGAGGCGGCGCTGCAACTGGCGGTCGTACAGGAGCAGCGGGGCAACGCGGTCGGCGCGCTGGAGCGCTACCGGCAGGCGGCGGCGGGCGGTTCGGCGGAGGGCGCGTTCCGGCTGGCCTCGGTGCTGGACCGGCGCGGGGACGCGGACGCGGAGGCCGAGCACTGGTACGCGTCGGCGGCGGACGCGGGGCACCGGCGGGCGCAGGTCCGGATGGGGGTGCGGGCGGCCGAGCGGGGGGCGCTGGAGATCGCGGAGAGCTGGTACCGGCGGGCGGCGGAGGCGGGCAGCCGCAGTGCGGCCTTCAACCTGGGGCTGCTGCTGGCGCGGCAGGACAGCGAGGCCGAGGCGATGCTCTGGTACACCCGGGCGGCGGACGCCGGGCACGGGCGGGCGGCGCTGCGGCTGGCCCTGCTGGCGCTGCGCCGGGGGGAGCCGGTGCAGGCGGAGGGCTGGTGCCGGCGGGCCGCGGACTACGGTCCGGCGGAGGTTGCCGAGCGGGCGGGCCGGCTGCTGGGCGCGCTGCACGCGGAGCTCAGCGCGTAGCGGTTCCGGCACGGCGGTTCGGCCGCGGCGGTCCCGGCGGGACAGCTCGGCTCAGGGTCTGTTCGTACACTGCGGACACAGGCCGCGGTAAGTGATCTCGGCGCCGGAAACGGTGAAGCCGAACCGTTCGGCCTCGGGCAGCGCGGCCAGCGGGTCCCCCAGCGGGTGGACGTCGCGGATGGCGCCGCAGCCGGAGCAGATCAGGTGCTGGTGCGCGTGGTGGGCGTTGGGGTCGTAGCGCTTGGCGCGGCCGTCGGTGGCGACCTCCAGCACCTCGCCGATGCAGACGAGTTCGCCGAGCGTGTTGTAGACGGTGGCCCGGCTGATCTCGGGCAGCCGCTCCACCGCGCGGGCGTGCACCTCGTCGGCGGTCAGGTGCACATGCTCGCCGTCGAGGACCTCGGCCACGACCCGGCGCTGCGCGGTCAGCCGCCATCCACGTCCACGAAGTCGTTCCAGCAGGTCACTCATGGACCAAGGGTAAGTGAGACTCCGAGTTTGGTTCCAGTGTTGACTTGGACAAAGTCCAAGTTAGGATCGGTTCGTCACGACCGGATCACGCGGAGGCCCCTCACATGACTACCCAGGACGAGCTGCGCCCCACCCTCACGACGGAGGCGGGTGCCCCCGTCGCCGACAACCAGAACACCGAGACCGCCGGTGTCGGCGGTCCGGCGCTGATCCAGGACCAGCTGCTGTTCGAGAAGCTCGCGCACTTCAACCGCGAGCGCATCCCGGAGCGCGTGGTGCACGCCCGCGGCGCCGCCGCCTACGGCACCTTCACGCTGACGGCCGACGTCTCGCGCTGGACCCGGGCGGCCTTCCTCTCCGAGGTCGGCAAGCAGACCGAGACCTTCCTGCGGTTCTCCACCGTGGCGGGCAACCTCGGCTCGGCGGACGCGGTGCGCGACCCGCGCGGGTTCGCGCTGAAGTTCTACACCGAGGAGGGGAACTACGACCTCGTCGGCAACAACACCCCGGTGTTCTTCATCAAGGACGCCATCAAGTTCCCGGACTTCATCCACACCCAGAAGCGGGACCCGTACACCGGCTCGCAGGAGGCGGACAACGTCTGGGACTTCTGGGGCCTGTCGCCCGAGTCCACCCACCAGGTGACCTGGCTGTTCGGCGACCGCGGCATACCCGCGTCCTACCGCCACCTGAACGGCTACGGCTCGCACACCTACCAGTGGCAGAACGAGGCCGGCGAGTACTTCTGGGTGAAGTACCACTTCAAGACCGACCAGGGCATCAAGAACCTCACCGCGGACGAGGCCAACCGGCTCGCCGGCGAGGACCCGGACAGCCACCAGCGCGACCTGCGCGAGGCCATCGAGCGCGGCGAGTTCCCGACCTGGACGGTGCAGGTCCAGATCATGCCGGCCGAGGACGCGGCGAACTACCGCTTCAACCCGTTCGACCTGACCAAGGTCTGGCCGCACGAGGACTACCCGCCGATCGAGATCGGCAAGCTGGAGCTCAACCGCAACCCCGACAACGTCTTCGCCGAGGTCGAGCAGTCGATCTTCTCCCCGGGGCACTTCGTGCCCGGCATCGGCCCGTCCCCGGACAAGATGCTGCAGGGCCGCCTGTTCGCCTACGCGGACGCCCACCGCTACCGCGTCGGCATCAACGCCGACCACCTGCCGGTGAACCGCCCGCACGCCACCGAGGCGTTCACCAACAGCCGGGACGGCCACCTCTACGACGGCCGCCACGGCCGCCGCAAGAACTACGAGCCGAACAGCTTCGGCGGCCCGGTGCAGACCGGCCGCCCGCTGTGGGCCCCGACCCCGGTCACCGGGGCCACCGGCACCCACGAGGCTCCCCTGCACACCGAGGACGACGACTTCGTGCAGGCGGGCAACCTCTACCGGCTGTTCTCCGAGGAGGAGAAGCAGCGGCTGGTCGCCAACCTGGCCGGCTTCATCGCCAAGGTCTCGGCCGACCGCGACGACATCGTCGAGCGGGCGGTCGAGAACTTCCGCAAGGCCGACGCCGACTACGGCCGGCGTCTCGAGACCGCGGTGCGGGAACTGCGCAAGCAGGGCTGACGCACCGCGCGGCGGGGCCCGGTGAGGGGCGCCGCCGAGCAGCGGGCCCCGGGTGCCGAGGAGAACCGGCACCCGGGGCCCGCGCCGTCCTGGGGGACAGCCCCAGGACGGTCAGACGCTCAGACGGTCCAGGGCCTCCTGGTGGAGCAGGCCGTTGGAGGCGACGGCATCGGCGCCGCCCGGGCCCGGGACGCCGTCCAGGCCGGTGAAGCGGCCGCCGGCCTCCTCGACGATGACGCTGTTCGCCGCCATGTCCCACAGCGACAGCTCCGGCTCGGCGGCGATGTCCACCGCGCCCTCGGCGACCATCATGTAGGACCAGAAGTCCCCGTAGGCGCGGGTGCGCCAGCAGGCCCGGGTGAGGTCCAGGAACGGCTCCAGCCGGCCGCGCTCCTCCCAGCCGGACAGCGAGGAGTAGGAGAACGAGGCGTCCTCGATCCGGGAGACGCCGGACACGTGGATCCGGGAAGCCTTGGCGAGGCTGCGGCCCGCGTACGCGCCGAGGCCCTTGGCGGCCCACCAGCGGCGGTTCAGCGCGGGGGCGGAGACGATGCCGACGACGGGGCGCTCCACGCCGTCCGGGCCGTCCTCCAGCAGCGCGATCAGGGTGGCCCAGACCGGGACGCCGCGGATGTAGTTCTTGGTGCCGTCGATCGGGTCGATCACCCACCGGCGCGGGCCCGTGCCCTGCAGGCCGAACTCCTCGCCGAGCACCGCGTCGCGCGGGCGGGCCCGCTGCAGGATGCTGCGCACCAGTTCCTCGGCGGCCTTGTCGGCGTCGCTGACGGGCGTCAGGTCGGGCTTGGTCTCGACCCGCAGGTCGAGTGCCTTGAAACGCTCCAGGGTGACCGAGTCGGCCGAGTCGGCGAGGACATGGGCGAGTCGGAGATCGTCGTGGTAGTCGGCCATGCCGGAAACCCTAGCGCGGACCCGCCCCCGGACCCTGGCTCCGGCCCCGGCGGGTGTCCGTCAGTGGGCGGAGCCGCTGAGCTGGAGGCCGATCACCCCGGCGATGACCAGGGAGATCGAGACCAGCTTGAGCACCGAGCTGGTCTCCTCCAGGAAGAGCATGCCGTAGATCGCGGTGCCGGCGGCCCCGATCCCCGTCCACACCGCGTAGGCGGGGCCCACCGGGAGCGTCTTCAGCGAGATGGTCAGCAGGCCGAAGCTGCCCAGGGCGAAGACGCAGAAGCTGACGGTGGGCCAGAGCTTGGTGAAGCCGTCGCTGAGCTTGAGGTTGATCGCGAAGCCGGTCTCCAGCAGTCCGGCCAGGATCACCAGGGCCCATGCCATCGCGTGCTCTCCCTGCGGGTCGGGGGATCGGTCGGGATCGGTCGGGTCCGGTCGGCGGGACCGGGTGCCGGGTGGACCGCGATCCGGCCCGACTTTCCTATGATCACCACGAGCGGGCGCTCCGACACCTCGAACACCGGAACCGGATCGACGCACCGGCCGTCAGTCGTCCTCCCGGGCCTCCTTGCTGGCGAGCAGCCGGCGCAGCGAGTAGAGCCGGGCCTGGTCGGCGTGGCCGTCGGCGACCCAGGCGTCCAGCGCGCAGTCCGGCTCGTCGTGGCTGCACGCGCGCGGGCATTCGGCGGTGCCGGGCTCCAGGTCGGGGAAGGCCAGGATGACCCGGGACGGGTCGATGTGGGAGAGCCCGAAGGAGCGGAAGCCGGGGGTGTCGATCACCCAGCCGGTGTCCAGCGCCTTCTTCGAACCGGGCTTGGCACCGGGCGGCGGCGGCAGCCGCAGCGCGAGCGCCGACACCGTGGTGTGCCGGCCCCGGCCGGTGACGGCGTTGACGTGGCCGGTGACCCGCTGCCGCTCCGGGACGAGCGCGTTGACCAGGGTGGTCTTGCCGACGCCGGAGTGGCCGATGAACACCGTGCTCAGCCCGCGCAGGTGCGCCCGGACGGCCTCGGCCCCGGCGCCCTCCAGTTCGTCCCTGCGGGTGACCACGTACTCGATGCCGAGCGGGGCGTAGGACTCCAGCAGCGGTTCGGCCGGGGCCAGGTCGGCCTTCGTCAGGACGAGCAGCGGTTCCATGCCGGCGTCGTAGGCGGCGACCAGGCAGCGGTCGATCAGCCGGGGCCGGGGCTCCGGGTCGGCCAGCGCGGTGACGATGGCGAGCTGGTCGGCGTTGGCGACGACGATCCGCTCGTACGGGTCGTCGTCGTCGGCCGTGCGCCGCAGCACCGAGGTGCGCTCCTCGACCCGGACGATCCGGGCCAGGGTGTCGGCGTCCCCGGAGAGGTCGCCGACCAGGGAGACGATGTCGCCGACGACCACGCCCTTGCGGCCCAGCTCACGGGCCTTCATGGCGAGTACCTGGCGCTCCTGCTTGGTGCCCGGGTCGACCAGGCAGGTCACCCGGCCGCGGTCGACGGTGAGCACCATCGCCTCGTCGGCGTCCTCGTGCTTGGGCCGGATCCGGGTCCGCGGCCGGGAGCCCCGGCGGGCGGGGCGGTTGCGGATGTCGTCCTCGTCGGCGTCCTTGCCGTAGCGGCGCATGTGCCCAGTCCCCGCTCAGCCGCCCGCCACCGGTCCGGTGAGCAACTCGTCCCACATGGCGGTGAAGTCCGGCAGGGTCTTGGCGGTGGTGGCCACGTTCTCGACCTGGACGCCGGGCACGGCGAGGCCGACCACGGCGGCGGCGGTCGCCAGCCGGTGGTCCTCGTAGGTGTGGAAGACGCCGCCGGTCAGCTTGCGCGGGCGGATCCGCAGACCGTCCTCGGTCTCGCTGACGTCGCCGCCGAGGCCGTTGATCTCCTTGGCGAGCGCCGCGAGCCGGTCGGTCTCGTGCAGCCGCAGATGGGCGATGCCGTAGAGGTGGGACTCGGAGTCGGCGAGGGCGGCGACGGCGGCGATCACCGGGGTGAGCTCGCCGACGTCGTGCAGGTCGGCCTCGATACCGTGGATCCGGTCGCCGCCGGTGAAGCGCAGGCCCTCGTCGGTGAACTCGCAGCTGCCGCCCATCCGGGTGTACAGCTCGCGCAGCTGGTCGCCGGGCTGAGTGGTGTGCCGGGGCCAGTCGCGGACGGTGACCCGGCCGCCGGTGACCAGGGCGGCGGCGAAGAACGGCGCGGCGTTGGAGAGGTCCGGCTCGACCACCAGGTCGCGGCCGAGCAGGGCGCCGGGGGTGACCCGCCAGACGTCCTTCTCACCGCCGTCCTCGGGGGCGTCGACCTGGACGCCGGCCAGGCGCAGCATGTCGACGGTCATCCGGATGTGCGGCAGCGAGGGGACGGGGCCGCCGACGTGCCGGACCTCGACGCCGTTGTTGTAGCGGGCGCCGGAGAGCAGCAGCGCGGAGACGAACTGGGAGGAGGCGGAGGCGTCGAGCTGGACGGTGCCGCCGTCGAGGGCGCCGGTGCCGTGCACGGTGAGCGGGAAGCTGCCGCGGCCGCCGTCCTCGATCCGGGCGCCGAGCGCGCGCAGGGCGTCGATCACGCCGTGCTGGGGGCGCTCGTGGCTGCGCGGGTCGCCGTCGAAGTGGACCGGGCCGTCGGCGAGGACGGCGAGCGGGGGCAGGAAGCGCATGACCGTGCCGGCGTTGCCGACGTCGACCGAGGCGGGGCCGCGCAGCACGGGGGCGGGGATTACCCGCCAGGCCTCGCCGCCGCCGGTGCCGCCGGTGTCGTTGTTGACCTGCTCCTCGATGGTGACGCCGAGGGCGCGCAGACCGTCGGCCATCAGCTGGGAGTCGCGGCTGCGCAGCGGGCGGCGGACCCAGCCCGGTCCGTCGGCGAGCGCGGCCAGCACCAGGGCCCGGTTGGTGACCGACTTGGAGCCGGGGATGGTGACGGTGGCGTCCACGGGGGTGGTCGCGACAGGGGCGGGCCACAGGGTCTCGGTCATGCCGCCAGTCTAGGGGCCGTGGTGGGGCTCGCCCGTTCGCCTCCGATGCGCGGACCGGGGCGGGCGGCGCGGGTCGCCACGTGGTCGGCACGTGGTCGGCACGGGTCGGCGCGGGCCGGCGTGCGGGGGTCTGGCCCGGGGCTCAGAGCGGGCGCAGCAGCCAGCCGGCGCCGAGGGCGAGGGCGGCGAGGGCGGTGACGAGGAAGAGCGTGACCCAGGCGAGGCCGGGGACGCCGGTGAGCCGGGCGAGCTGGTCGGCGTCGGAGTCGTCGGCCTGGCCGTGCCGGCGCTGCCGCTGGAGTTCGAGGACCGGGCGGACGGCGCCGAACAGCAGGAACCAGGTGCCGAGGTAGGCGAAGCCGGCCTGGACCTGGGCCGAGCCGAACCAGGTGACCAGGAAGAACGCGCCGCCGGTGAGCAGCACGCTGAGGAAGCCGAAGGCGTTGCGGATCCGCACCAGCAGGGCCAGCAGCAGGGCGATGGCCAGCCACAGCAGCAGGGTGATCCGGTCGGCGGCGAGCAGGGCGGCGCAGCCGAGGCCGAGCAGGGCGGGGGTGAGGTAGCCGGCCGCGGCGGTGAGGACCATGCCGGGGCCGGTGGGGCGGCCCCAGGACAGGGTGAGGCCGGAGGTGTCGGAGTGCAGCCGGATGCCGGCCAGCTTGCGGTTGGTGGCGAGGGCGGCGAGGCCGTGGCCGCCCTCGTGGGCGATGGTGACGGCGTTGCGGGCGATCCGCCACAGCGGGCGCACGAGCACGGTGAGCAGCGCGGCGGCGCCGGCGGCGAGGACGAGCCAGCCGGGCGGGTCGGGCTGGGTGCCGGTGACGGCGCTCCACAGCTCGTCGAGGGTCCTGGCGTCCATGGGTCTCCTCCGCCTCGGTTCGGCCGCTCCTGCGGTACGGCAGCCTGTCATGGAGGGGACGGCGGCCCCGGGGCGGGTGGTTCTGGGGGGCGGCCGGAGCCGTGGCAAGCTGACGGCATGTGTGGTCGCTTCGCCGCGAGTAGCAGGCCCGAGGACATCGTCGAGCTGTTCGGCGTGCAGCAGTGGGACCCGGCCGAGACGCTGGACCCGAGTTGGAACGTCGCCCCCACCCAGAGCGCCCTGGTGGTGCTGGAGCGGCTGCCGAAGGGGGCGGCGCGGCCGGTGCGGCAGCTGCGGGCGCTGCGCTGGGGGCTGGTGCCGCAGTGGGCGAAGTCACCGGAGTCGGCGGTGAAGATGATCAACGCCCGTTCGGACACGGTGCACGAGAAGCCCTCCTACCGGCAGGCGTTCGCGGCCCGCCGGTGCATCCTGCCGGTGGACGGTTATTACGAGTGGCAGACGGTGCCGGCGGAGCGGGGCCGGCCGAAGAAGAAGCCGTTCTTCGTGTCCCGGGCGGACGGCGCTCCGCTGGCGCTGGCGGGGCTGTACGAGTTCTGGCGCAACCGGGCGGTGCCCTCGGACCACCCGGAGGGCTGGCTGGTGACGTTCACCGTGGTGACGACGGAGGCCGAGGAGCTGCTGGCGCCGATCCACGAGCGGATGCCGCTGTTCCTGGACCCGGGGTCGTTCGACGCCTGGCTGGACCCGGGGCTCGACGACGGGGAGGCACCGGAGCTGCGGCGGCTGCTGATACCCCCGCCGCCGGGCGTGCTGCGGGCGACGCCGGTGTCGCCGGACGTCGGCAGCATCCGCAACAACCACGCCGGGCTGACCGAGCCCTATGTCGAGGTCGAGTACGAGACCACGCTGTTCTGACCCCACGCTGTTCTGACCCCACGCTGTTCTGATCCCCGCGCTTGTCCGACCCGCGCGCGCACGCTTGGGCGTGCCGCCGCCGATCCGAGAGGACCGCAGTCGCCGTGACCGCCGCCCCCGCCCCCGTCACCCGGGAGCTCGTGCCCACGCCCGCCGGGGACGCCCGGATCACCCTGCACCCGGCGGCCGCGCCCCGGGCGGTGCTGGCGCTGGGCCACGGCGCCGGCGGCGGGATCGAGGCGCGGGACCTGGCGGCGCTGGCCGCCGGACTGCCGGCCCGGGGGGTGTCGGTGGCGCTGGTGGAGCAGCCGTGGCGGGTGGCGGGGAAGAAGGTGGCGCCCGCGCCGCGCACCCTGGACACCGGGTGGACGCCGGTGGCCGAGCGGCTGGTGGCGGCCGGTCCGCCGCTGGTGGTGGGCGGCCGCAGCGCGGGCGCGCGGGTGGCCTGCCGGACCGGGGCGGCGACCGGGGCGGCGGGGGTGGTGGCGCTGGCGTTCCCGCTGCACCCGCCGGGGAAGCCGGAGCGCAGCCGGGCGGAGGAACTTCTGGGCTCGGGGCTGCCGACGGTGGTGGTGCAGGGGGCGGCGGACCCGTTCGGCGGTCCGGCCGAGTTCCCGGAGCTGCCGGCCTCGCACGAGCTGGTGGCGCTGGAGTACGGCAACCACGGCTTCGAGGTGCCGAAGCGGGCGCCGGTGGGGCAGGAGGAACTGCTGGAGCTGATCGTCGCCGCGGTGGGGGACTGGGTGCTGCGGCTGGTGTGAGGCGGGCCCGGCGGGCGGTGCGGACGGGCGGTGCGCGCGGCGTGCCGCGGGCCGCGCGGAGGCGGCGCGGATCCGCCCGTGGGGGCCGGGAATGCGCGCGGGGCCGGCGTGGTTGACGCCCTTGTCAGCATGAGTCCCGGTGGAAGGCAGGGCAGATGGGTTCGATCGCGTGCCCCGAGCGGCTTGAGCAGCACGAGGCCGAGTCGGCGTTCGTGCCCTCCTGGTCGGACTGGATCGCCGCGGGCGAGAAGCCCGTCGGCCCGATATCCTCGCTTTCGGGGCGGCCCGCCGTGGGCCGTGTCCGTCATGCCGAGGAGGTGGGTCCGGTCGTCGGGACCGAGCACGAGGCCGAGCCGGGCCGGGGCCCGGACGAGAGCCTGCCCACGGGCGAGGCGCTCACCGGTGAGGAGCTGGCCGAGGCGATCGGTGAGGACACCTTCCGGGTGTCGGCCGAGGAGACCGAGGAGGCCCGGCGGGAGCGCTTCGAGCGCGACGCCCTGGGCTACCTGGACCCGATGTACTCGGCGGCGCTGCGGATGACCCGCAACCCGGCCGATGCGGAGGACCTCCTCCAGGAGGCGTTCGCCAAGGCGTACGCGTCCTTCCACCAGTTCCGCGAGGGCACCAACCTCAAGGCCTGGCTGTACCGCATCCTCACCAACACGTTCATCAACTCGTACCGCAAGAAGCAGCGGGAGCCCCAGCGCACCGCCGCGGAGGAGATCGAGGACTGGCAGCTGGCCCGGGCCGAGTCGCACATGTCGACCGGTCTGCGCTCGGCGGAGACCCAGGCCCTGGACCACCTTCCGGACAGTGATGTGAAGGACGCCCTCCAGGCCATTCCGGAGGAGTTCCGCATCGCCGTCTATCTCGCGGACGTCGAGGGCTTTGCGTACAAGGAGATCGCGGACATCATGGGTACTCCCATCGGTACGGTGATGTCCCGACTGCACCGCGGCCGCCGTCAGTTGCGCGGCATGCTGGAGGACTACGCCCGTGAGCGCGGGCTGGTCCCGGCCGGTAGCGGGGCAGGGCAGGAAGCGAAGGGCTCGGGTTCATGAGCTGCGGCGATCCGCACGACACCGAGTGTGGCGAGGTCCTCGACCACCTCTACGAATTCCTCGACAACGAGATGGCCGAGGGCGACTGCGACAAGCTGCGGGTGCACTTCGAGGAGTGCTCGCCCTGCCTGAAGCAGTACGGGCTGGAGCAGGCGATCAAGGCGCTGATCAAGCGTTCCTGCGGCTGCGACGACACCCCGGCCGATCTGCGCGGCAAGGTGCTGGCCAGGATCGATTCGATCCGGGCCGGGCAGCGGACGGGCGAGGCGCTGGTGGTCTCGGTCGAGACGACGATCGAGGTGCACGCCGAACAGGCCGCCGAACAGGCCGCCGATCCGGACCGCGCCGCACAGGCGGCGGCCGGCGGCTAGCGCGGCGCGTCGCACGGCGAACGGCGTACATCGGGACGGCCCCGGGAGCATCCGCTCCCGGGGCCGCTCCGTGTCCGCGCCCCTTCCACTCGGATGCGCCGTCACTCGTTCGAGTGAGTTGGTGGTGTGCCAGCAGCGGCATTGCGCGATCATGCGTCCCCGTGCCGGAGTGGCGCCCTATCCTCCTGACGGACGCTCACCGTCGCCCGTCCGCCGCCCTTCCGGCGTGCGACCGGCCGACGGGCCAGGACGGCGCGGGCCAGGACGCGGGGAGGTCGAGATCGCTACCGACAGCGTGGACACGGACCTGCCGCGGGGCGCCGCGGGCTACCTCGTGGCGGTGCCGGTGGCGGCGCTCTGCTGCCTGCTGCCGCTGCTGCCGCTCCCCCCGGTGGCCGGGGCGCACTGGCTGGGCGCCCCGGTGGACTGGCCGAAGGTCGGACTGCTGGCCTTCCTGCACGGCTGCTGGGAGTCGCTCGCCCAGGGGCTGCCCAGCCCCTGCCTGCGCCTGGTCCGGCTGCTGCTGCGCCGTCCGCGGCCGCACGGCCGCCCGCCGGCCCGGCCCGATGTCAACGCCTTCTTCCCGGTGCTGTTCGCCGGGGTGCTGATGCTGCCGCCGGCCGCCGCCGCGCTGGTCGCGGCCCCGGCCGCGCTGCTCGGTGCCGCCGAGCCGACCTGCCGGCGCCGCCAGGTGTGGAACGGCTCGCAGCTCGCGCTGTCGGCCTTCGTGGCCTCGGTGGTGTTCCACCGGCTGGCCGGCCCGCAGCTGCTGCTCGGTTCCCGGTTCCCCGCCGCGCTGCTGCCCGGGTGCGCCGCGCTCGCTGCGTTCTGCCTGGTCAACGGGGTGCTGGTGGGCGCCATGCGGCTGCTGGCCGAGGGCCCCCGGCGCCCCTCGGCGCACCGTCCCCCGGCACACCACCGCCGCGCGGCCGCCGTTCCCGGTCTGCCGGTGCTGGTGCACGCGGCCGGCGGACTGATGGTGGCGGTGCTGTGGCAGGGGCCGTACGGCGCGTTCGCGGCGCTGCTGGCCCTGCTGCCGCTGTCCATCTCGGCCTGGGTGTTCGCCCAGGGGCACCGGGAGCGCGACGCCCACCAGGCCACCGTCCAGGCGCTGGTCCAGGCGGTGGAGATCAAGGACTCGTACACCCGGGGCCACAGCGAACGGGTCGGCCGGGCCTCGGTGCTGATCGCCGGTCAGCTCGGCATGGAGGCCGAACGGCTGCGCACCCTGCGGTACGCGGGAGTCCTGCACGACGTCGGCAAGCTCGGCGTCGCCACCGAACTGCTCCGCAGAAACGGTCCCCTCACCGAGGCCGAGCGGCGGGCGGTCGAGGTGCACCCGGTGCACGGCTACGAGCTGGTGCGCGGGATCGCCTTCCTCGGCGAGGCGCACGCGGGGATCCTGCACCACCACGAGCGGATGGACGGGCGCGGCTACCCGAGCGGGCTGGCGGGGGAGCAGATCCCCGAGTTCGCCCGGATCATCTCGGTCGCCGACGCCTTCGACTCGATGACCTCCACCCGCTCCTACCGGCGCGGCCGGCCGGTCACCGAGGCGGTCGCCGAGCTGGAGCGCTGCTCGGGCAGCCAGTTCGACCCGGTGATGGTGCGGGCGCTGGTCGACGCGCTGGCCGTGCACGACTGGCAGCCGGTGCTGCCGCCGCCCGACACGATCAGGGCGGTGCCGGACATTCCGCTGGGCGTCCCCGAGCCGGTCCGGGCCGCGCCGCGCGGGGTGCCCGCCCAGGGCGGCGGCTCCGTGCCGACGGCCGGGCCGTCGTGAGCGCGCGGCGGGGCGCGGGTCCGACGGCGGGCGCCGGGCGCGGCGGGGACTCCGAGGGGTGCGCCGGGGTGGTGTGCGCGGTGCACGGAGTGGCGCTCGCGCTGCTGGCCGCGTCCTTCGGGGCGGTCGCGGTGCGGGGGCTGTCCGCGCCCGGGGTGGCGCTGGCGTTCATGCTGCTGATCGCGCTGGGCGAGTGCGTCCGGATCACCCTTCCGGGCGATCGCGAGCAGGCGCCGATCGGGGCGGCGGGGGCGCTGGCGTACGCGCTGCTCGGTCCGCTGCGCGGGCTGCCGACCGGGCACGGCGTGCTCCAGGTGGTGGCCGTGACCGGCGCGGGCCTGCTGCTGGCGCTGCTGCCCGGGGCGCTGGCGCCGGCGCTGGGGCCGAGGCACGGGGTCCGCCGGCGGGTGCGGGCGCCCTGGCGGGAGCGGGCCCGCCGGGACGGCGCGGCGCGGCGGCTGCTCGGGGCGGCGTTCGCGGCCGCCGTGTTCCAGCCGCTCTACAACAGCGGGGTGGTGGACCGGTTCTCCGCCGACGGCCCCGCGTACGGGGCGTTCCTGACCGCCGTGGCCGCGCTGGCCGCGCTGTGCGACGCGGTGCTGGCGGCGGTGCTGCGGCGGGCCCGCAGCGGGCTGCGGTTCCCGGCCGGGCTGGAGGACGAGCTGCGCTCGCTGTTCGGGATCGGCTCGGCGATCGCGGCCACCGGGATGCTGGTCAGCCTGGCCGCCGGGGAGGTGGGCCTGTGGGCGCTGCCGCTGTTCTGCGCGCCTCTCCTGCTGGCACAGGTGTCGTTCCGGCGGGCGGCGGCGGTGCGGGCCACCACCGGTCAGACCATCGCCAGTCTGGCCAAGGCCACCGAGGTGGCGGGCTACACGCCGCCGGGGCACGCCCGCCGGGTGGCCGACACGGCCTGCGCGGTCGGCCGGGAGCTGGGTCTGGGCACCCGGGAGCTGGCCCTGCTGGAGTACGCGGCGCTGATGCACGACGTGGGGCAGCTGTCGCTGGTGGAGCCGGTGCCGGGCGGGGCGACGGCGCTGCTGCCGGACGAGGAGCAGCAGCGGATCGCCCGGCTGGGCAGTGAGGTGATCCGGCGCACCGGGGTGCCCCGGCAGGTGGCCGAGCAGGTCGCCCGGCTGGCCGATCCGCACCCCGGGCCGGAGGGCGGCGGGCGGGCGGTGCCGCTGGCGGCGCGGATCATCCGGGTGGCGAACGCGCACGACGACCTGCTGACGGCGGCCCGGGGGCGCGGGCTGGGGGAGGCGGTCGGCCGGTTGGAGGTGCTGGAGGCGCTGCGACTGGGGCGGGGGCGGTTGTACGACGCCCGGGTGGTGGACGCGCTGGTCCGGGTCCGCGGCTGAGGGCGGGGGCGGTCGGCGGCCCGGGGCGGCAGGTCCGCCGGGAAGGGTGCCGCGGGGGCTCGTCGGGGGGCGGGGCGGCGCGGGCGGGGGGGGGGCCGAGGGGGGGGGAGCCCGGGGCGGCCAGGTCCGGCCCGGGGTTGAGGAGCCGGGGCGGGGCGGGCAGGCTGGGGTGGTGGCCGGTTACGGGC